>NZ_CP074375.1:6300000-6470756 GCF_013116765.2 Achromobacter deleyi | reverse complement strand
AGTCTTTCCGGCGCTGCGGGGCGCCGATGGCGACTCGGCGTATAGCCGGCCGAAAGGAGGGGAAGGCGAGGTGCAGCTCTGCGAGGACATGATGGGCTCCTTTGGTTCATCCGTTTTGGTAAGAGTATTCGCCCAATCACTGCCTGAAAATCGAATTGTTTTCGCCGAATTGGTCAGCTACGATGACCATTTGGAATCAACACCGGATATTCCCATGCGATTACCGCTCAACACCCTCCCCGCGTTCCGAGTGGTTGCCGAATTGCAGAACCTGCGTGCCGCAGCTGAACGTCTGCACCTGACGCACAGCGCGGTCAGCCAGCAGATCAAGGTGCTGGAGGAGCAAGTGGGTTTTCCGCTGTTTGAGCGCAGCGGGAGAGGGATCGTCCTGAATAGCGCCGGCGCGGCCCTGCTATGCAGCGTGCAGGGAGCGATGGCGCTACTGGACGAGGGGCTGCTGGCGGCCTCCGCGGCCGCCACGGGTAGCGAGCAGCGCCTGCGCGTGTCGGTATTGCCGTCCTTCGCGCAGCGGTGGTTGCTGCCCCGCATGTCCCGCTGGCGTGCCCGGCATCCTGATCTGGCGCTGGAGATCGAAACCTCGCAACAGGTGGTGGACCTGCTGCGGGATGGTTTTCATGCCGCGCTGCGTTTTGGCCGCGGGCCATGGGCCGGCGTAGAGTCGGAGCCGCTGTTCGACGTGCCACTGCCGCTCATTGCGCTGGCGTCGCCCGAGACGGCGGCCGCCCTTGCCGACAATTCGCCGGAAACGCTGTCTCGCCAGCCTTTGCTGGGCGAACGGGAGGTGTGGCAACACTGGTTCAATGCGGCCGGACTGCGCACGCCGGTCACACCCGTGGCGTCTTTCAATGATGCCGGGATGATGTTGCAGGCGGCTGAACAGGGGCTGGGCATCACCCTGGGACGCGAACTGCTGGCGGCGGACGCGATTTGCGCGGGACGTTTGGTGCAGGTGTCGCCCGTGAGCGTGCACTATGAACAGGCGCAGACTTATCACCTGGTCTACCGGCCCAGCCTGCGGGATTGGGCCCCGCTGGTCGCGTTGAAGCAATGGCTGCGCGATGAACTGGAGATGTCGCGCCGCAACCTGGTCACGCCGGACCCCGACAACACGGACAAGGCGTAGAGGCGGAAAGCCCGCCGTGGCGACCGCCGCCACGGCGGCGGTCAGCTATTGGAACGGGCTCAAGCCGCCTTGCGCGCGGATGCGGCGGCCGGCCGCATGGAATCCGTTTCATTGAAGCGCTGATGCCAGGAAAACGCCTCTTCGAGCAGATGGGGCGTCTGGCCGCCGCGTTCGCACGCCCGGTCGAAATAGTCCTGCAAGGCGTCGCGATACGAGGGATGCACGCAATTCTGGATGACGGCGCGCGCACGCTCGCGCGGAGCCAGGCCGCGCAGGTCCGCCAGGCCGCATTCGGTGACCAGGACGTCCACGTCGTGTTCCGTGTGATCCACATGAGACACCATCGGCACCACGCTGGAAATATCGCCGTTCTTCGCCATGGATTTGGACACGAAGATCGCCAGGTGGGCGTTGCGAGCGAAATCGCCGGATCCGCCAATGCCGTTCATCATGTGCGTACCGCCCACGTGCGTCGAGTTCACGTTGCCATAGATGTCAAATTCCAGGGCGGTATTGATCGCGATGATGCCCAGGCGGCGAACGATCTCGGGCGCGTTGCTGATCTCTTGCGGACGCAGCACGATGCGCTCGCGGTAGTGCTCCATGTTGGCCAGGATCTTTTCGTACACGGGCTTGGACACCGTGATGGACGAGGCCGACGCGAACGCGAGCTTGCCCTGGTCCAGCAACTCGATCGCGCTGTCCTGCAGCACCTCGGAGTACATGGTCAGGTTCTCGAAGTCCGACGATTCAAAACCGTGCAGCACTGCGTTGGCAATGGTGCCGATGCCGGCCTGCAGGGGCAGCAGGCCATTCGTCAGCCGGCCCGCATCCACTTCGCCGCGCAGGAAATCATTGATGTGCCCGGCGATGGCGTTGGTCTCGTCGTCCGGCGGCAAGGCGTTGGACGGGCTGTCGGGCTCCTGCGTGATGACGATGGCGGCAATCTTGCCGGGGTCCACCTCGATGAAGGGCTGGCCGATGCGCTGGTCCACCGACACCAGGCCGATCGGCTGGCGCGACGGGCGGTCGCCCGGAACATAGATGTCGTGCAGGCCTTCAATGGCGGCGGGCACGCTCATGTTCAGCTCGATGATGATCTGGTCGGCCTGTTGCGCGAATGAAGCGGAGTTGCCCACCGACATCGTCGGCACAATGGCGCCGGTTTCGGTAATGGCGGCGGCCTCGATGATGGCCACGTTGATCGGACCGATATGCCCGGCCCGCAACTGCTCGACGGTCTCGGACAAATGCTGGTCGATGAAGGCGATCTCGCCCTGGTTGATCTTGCGGCGCAGGGTCGTGTCCACCTGGAACGGCATGCGACGTGCCAAGGCGTTGGCCTGCGCCAGCATCTTGTCGGTGTCGTGGCCCAGCGATGCGCCGGTGATCAGCGTAATGGAGAGGGGCTCGCGCTCGGCGCGGGCGGCCAACGCCGCCGGCACGGACTTACAGTCCCCGGCCCGGGTGAAACCGCTCATTCCGACGGTCATGCCGTCCTGAACCAGCAAAGCCGCCTGATCGGCGGAAGTGATCTTGGCGCGCAGCCCAGGATGGCGGATACGGTCGAGATGCATGGTGTCTCCAAATTTAAGGGCCTACGGCTTGCGGCCGGGCGCGGCGGTGCCGCCTTCAGCGCCCAGGCACCGTCTGACGCGGCGTTTCCCGAGGTCCCACTGCCGGCTCCAGCCAGCCTTGGGACGAATTTTCGGCAGTATAGGAAGGCCAGCTGAAATCTCGTAATGACTTAAAATCATCCAAATAAGTCGTTTTTTTCATAGTTTGAATATTCTGCGCGCAACGCGCGAAGGGGCCGGGCAGCCATGGACGTGCGCGCATTGCGGTATTTCGTGGAAACGGTCAGGCACGCCAGCTTCACACAGGCGGCCAAGACCCTGTTCGTCACGCAGTCCACCGTCAGCAAGATGATTCGCCAGCTGGAAGAGGAAGCGGGCACGCCGCTGCTGATCCGCGATGGCCATACCGCCCGCCCCACCGATACCGGACGGGTCATGTACCAGCGAGGCCTGCAGGTGCTGGAGACCATGCGGCAGCTTTCGGAAGACCTGCGCCAGACCGCCGAGCTGGACCGCGGGACGCTGGAAGTCGGCATTCCACCCATGATCAACCTGCTGTTCACCCCCGTGGTGAAGCGCTTTCGCGAACTGCATCCCGGCATCCACCTGACCCTGCGCGAAGGCACGGGCCAGGCCGTGGAGGGGCTGGTCGCCAGCGGCGAACTGGAGGTCGGCGCCACCATCCTGCCCATCGCCCCCGACGGCGGACTCGCCGCGCAGGCGTTCGGCAGCTATCCCATCTGGGTGATCGGGCCGCCCGATGCGCCCTGGGCCGGAAAAACCTCGCTGCCGCTGAGCGCGCTGCGCGACGCCCGGCTGCTCATACCCACCGATGACTTCGCGGTGACACGCCGTTTGCGCCAGGCCTTCGCCGACGCGGGCTTTCAGCCCGGCATTGCGGCGCAAAGCGCGCATTGGGACTTCCTGGTGGCGATGGCCTCGGCCGGCCTGGGCGTGGCCCTGCTGCCCGAGCCACTGATGCTGCGCATGAAGACCCGTGGCCTGAGCACGGCGAAATTGGCGAAATCCGGCATGCAATGGGAGGTGGGCCACATCTGGCTGCAATCGGGGTATCTGTCCTTTGCCGCCCGCGCGTGGCTGGACGTGTGCGACAGCGTGCTCGGCAAGCCCAAGAAGCGGGCGCCGCGCGGGCCGGACCGCCTGGCGAGTTGAATCCAAACGTTGGCCTCGTAAACTTGGGTTGCGGGCAGCGGCGCCTTCAGCCGGACGCAGGCGTCCGAGATTGAGTCCGGCCCTGTTTTTATCGCCCCGCTTACCCTGCCCTACCCGGAAAAAAGAAGCTCCTTAAAACAGGGACGCAACATCAGTTTTTGTTGCAACGGAAGGGACGGCGGCTTGTTATGCTGCCGCCTCGACGCGAGTGACTCGCCCAAGAACATGAATCTGACAACGAACCCTTTGCTTTCACGCGCCCGCCGCGTCCGCGCCCCCAACTTCGTGGCGCTGCTCGCGGCATTGCTGCTGGCGTTCTGTCTGATGCCCGCCTTCGCGGCGCCGCCCGCTCCGCCCCCCGACGTTGACACGGTATTGGCGGCCGCACGCAAGCAGATCGACGACATCCGCAAGCGGATCGCCGACGAGACGGATGACGCCACGCTGGTCAAGCAGCGCAGTGACGCGCTGGACATCCAGTCCAGGGCCGACGCGGCAACCGAGGCCCTGACCCCCCAATTGGCCAGCGTCACGGCCAGGCTGAGCGAACTGGGCACGCCCCCCGACGGGGCCAAGGAAGCGCCGGATGTGGCGGCGCAACGCGCCCAGCTGGAGAAGAACAGCCGCGCACTGGACGCGCAGATCAAGCTGGCAAGACTGCTGTCCGTGCACGCCGGGCAGACGGCGGAGCGAGTCTCGGCACAACGGCGCACGCAATTCCAGGCGCGCCTGGGCGAACGGCGGGATTCCTTCCTGTCCGGTCAGTTCTGGACCGAATTCCGCGAAGAGTTCCCGCGCGACCTGCAGCGCCTTGAAGATCTGCGCGACGACTTATCGACGGCCGTTGGACAAACGCCGAAATGGGGCTGGCTGCTGCTGGCCGCCGCGGCCGCCCTGGCCATCGCGCTGCGCGTCTGGGTCGGGCGGTACCTGCTGCAGCTGACGGCCACGCGCGTGCCGCCAGGCCGGCTGCGTCGTTCGTTCCTGGCCGTCACGCTGGTGATCCTGGCGGTGGCAACGCCCGGCGTGATCGCGCTGTTGATCCAAGCCGGGCTGGACTGGAAATCGCAACTATCGGACAGCACCTCGTCGCTGCTCACGAACCTGGTGGCGACGGTCTGTTTCGGAGGCTATGTCTCCGGGCTGGGCTATGCATTGCTGTCCACGAACCGCCCGTCGTGGCGCCTTCCACCGGTGAGCGACATCGTGGCGAACCGGCTGCGCTGGCTGCCCGGCGTGCTCGGGGTGCTGGTGGTGATGATCTGGCTGGCCGAGCGGCTGCCGGTTCTGCTCAACGCCAGCCTGACGACGACGATCACATTGACGGGCATCGTCGCCGTGCTGACCATGGCCATGCTGGGCGCCGTGCTGGCCATCAGCCGCAGGTTGCGCCGGCAGGCCCTGCAGGAAAGCGAAACGCCCATCCCGCTCTGGGTATCCCTGCTGGTGGCCGCCGTCTGGACCGTGCTGATCGTCAGCCTTGCCAGCCTGCTTGCCGGCTACGTGGCGTTTGGCAGTTTCCTGGTCAAGCAGGTGCTGTGGGTGCTGATCGTGCTGGCCTCGGCCTATCTGGCCTCCACCCTGATCGAAGACGGGTTCAGCACCTTGCTGGGCACGTCCCACCGCGAAGGCGACGGCGATGGGCCCAGCATACGCGACCAGGCCGCGGTGCTGCTGTCTGGCATGGGCCGCGTGGCGATCGCACTGCTTGCGATCATTCTCCTGCTGGCCCCCTTCGGCGAGGCGCCGATGGACCTGCTGCAGCGCTTTGACCAGTTGCGCAAGGGACTGGCCATCGGCGAGGCGCAGATCAGGCCCGGCGCCGTGCTGCAGGCGCTGGTGGTGCTGGCCGTGTCGCTGCTGAGCGTGAAGATGCTCAAGCGCTGGCTGTCCAACCGCTACCTGCCCACCACCGAGCTGGACCCGGGCATGCAGCTGTCGGCAGCCACCCTGTTTGGCTACGGGGGCTTCGTGGTTGCGGTTGCGCTCTCGCTGTCCGCCGCCGGAATCGGACTGGAACGGGTGGCGTGGATCGCCAGTGCGCTGTCGGTGGGTATCGGTTTTGGCCTGCAGGCGGTGGTGCAGAACTTCGTGTCGGGCCTCATCCTGCTGGCCGAACGTCCGGTCAAGGTGGGCGACTGGGTGTCTCTGGGCGGCGTCGAAGGCGACATCCTGCGCATCAACGTGCGCGCGACCGAGATTCAGATGGGCGATCGCTCCACCGTAATTGTTCCGAACTCGGAATTCGTGACGAAGACGGTCCGCAACGTCACGCGCTCGAACCCGCTGGGCCTGGTGCAGATCAAGCTGCCCATGCCGCTGTCGACCGACGCCGAGCAGGTGCGTGAACTGATGCTGCAGGCCTTCGCGGACCATGAAGATGTGCTCGACTCGCCCGAACCCAACGTTTTTCTGGACGGCATCGATGCCGGCCATCTGATTTTCAACGCCAAGGGCTATGTGTCCTCGCCCCGCGCGGCGTATGGGGTGCGCAGCGCCCTGCTGTTCACGGTGCTCAAGCGCCTGCACGACGCCGGACTGGAGGTGTCGTCCCCGCCCACGATGCTGCTGGCCTCGGCGCCGGAACCCACGCAGGCGGCAGCGCCCGTCGCGGTCCCGCCGCCCGCCACGTCCTAGGGCCGGCCTTCCCTTCGCCTCAACCAGGCGAGTACAGGTCGGCGAACTGCTGCCGCTCCATCCGCGGATTGCGCAGCGGCGGCGCAGCCAGCGCGGCGCTCCGGGCCGACTGCACCGGATATCCCTGCACGACCGGCGCCTGGGGTGGCGCGGGCGTGGTGCGCACCGTCTGCACGGGCGTCGGCGGCGCGACCTGGGCAACCGCCGCCCCGTCAAAGCGATGGTCGGCCGTCGTCAAGGCCGGGTTGGTGCATAGCCCCTGCGCCACCAGCGCCGCCTTGGTGCGGTCGTCGGTCTGGCACAGGATATCGATGGCCGCGGTCTCAAGGCGGCGGGAGCGGTCGGCGTCCTTGGTGGACGCCGCCGCCTGCATCGTGCGTTCGAAGTTGCGGCGCAGGCTGCACTTCTGATCCTCGATCGGAATCGCGACATTCATTCCGAACCCCACCACGGAGCCGCCGCCGCCCGCGGACACCATGCAGCTGTCCGAAGAGAATGAACCATAGAAGCTTTGCCCGCCCACCGGCGGCGCGCTGCGCAAGGTGCTGGACCCGCTGTTGTTGGAATTCAGCGTGATGCCCTGGTTGTTGCCCGCATTGGTCGACCCGGAAGACGCCGACGTCGAGGAATTGGAGGTGCTGGTCTGCGCCCCGGCCGAAAACGCCGCGAGCGACAGGGAAATGGCAAGAACAATGGTCTTCATGATGTCCCCTCGCCCGGACGGCCGAAGCCGTCCGGATAATTGGGTCAGCGATTGAACCCAACGACATGACCCACCGAGCCAATGCCGTGTATCGACCCGAACCCGCCTACGTTCGCTGCGTGGAAAGTTCCGGTGGCCGACGCGCTCGTTTCGGTCTGGCCAAACGTCGCGCCGCCGTTGGCGATGCTGTCTCCCACCATGATCGGCGCATTGCCCGAGACATGGCCATAGGACTCGCTGTTGGCGTACTGACGCGTGCTGGTGACGACTTGCGTGCCGTCGTGGCTGAAAGTGCCGCCGACTTCCGCGATGCCGCCCGTGCTGCCGAACGACGTCTGGCTGGAGGAGCCATAGCCGTTTATCTGGGTGGCCACCACCGAGCTGCCCGTGGAGATGGATGACGCGGTGCCGTTGATGGTGCCGGCGTGGCCGGTGATCGAGCCGCCGACCTGACCGGGGCCTGTGGCGTAGGCCGATGCGGCGAACAATGACAACGCCGCTACTGCTGTGAGCTTTTTCATTTGAGCTCCTCCTGATCCGTTTGCGCGGATGCATACATGCCGGAAACCGACCGGCGCGGACCGTTACTTCCCGTGGACAGCATCCCGGCTAGGGATAGGAGCGTGGGACTTTCGTATTGGTACGGAATGATTGCGCCGTCCTAGGCAGGTCGGTATCGGTTAAACGGACGACCGGGTCTTTGTGGATGATGATCCGGCGTCATGCAAAGACCGGAATAGGCGGACGGGAGGACTTGCGCCCATGCGTATGGACGATGAGAAAAGCGCGGCCTTCGGAGCCCGCGCGAAAGAACTCAACTCTAAGGATGGGATGGCGCGCGTTCAGCTCACGCAAGATCCCTAGCGCGCACGCCGGTGCCCGTAGCGCCGATGGCCTTTCGGTTCATGGGCGGCAAAAGCCCGGACTCAGGCGTTCAACCCCTGGCCTGCGCGAGATTGCAGAGCTGCGCTGACTCCTTGCGGGCCAGCAGCAGGTCGGCCGCCACCAGAATCAGCAGGAATCCGCATTCCGCCAGGTCCAGATCCGCCAGCACGTGGTAGCTGGCAAGCAGCGCGATTCCGATGACGCCAGCCAGGTAGCCGGGCCAGGCGGACGGCAGGTCCCGCCCGCTGGCCGTGCAGGGTCGGGCAAGGCACAGCCAGGCCATGAGCGGCAGGCTGAGCATGGACAGCGGAATATAGATGGCGATCGCCGACAGCAGCACGGCGACGCCGAATTGCGTATGCAGAGACAAGGCCATCAGAGCAATGGCGCCGACCCCGGCGTACCAAAGCAGGCGGACGGCAATGAGACGAGTCAAGATGACGGCTCGGTGATTCATCGAACAGGCTGAGAATGGAATTTTCCGCCATACTACTCCGGCCGGTCGACCCCTACCCGACCCCAATTTATTTGGAGACTCAGCCATGATTCAGGAGATTGCCAGCATCCATGTCCGCGAAGGACAGGAAGCGCTGTTCGAGGCAGGCGTTGCCCAAGCGAAACCGCTGTTCTTGCGCGCCCGCGGATGCCATGCCATGGAGCTGTACCGCAGCATCGAGCAGCCGCAGCGCTATACGCTGGTGGTGGACTGGGAAACCGTGGAAAACCACATGGTTGATTTTCGCGAATCCCCCGACTTCCAGGAATGGCGCAAACTCGTGGCGGGCTTCTTTGTTGAGCCGCCCCAGGTGCATCACGAACAAAAAGTGATCTGAGGCCTAGCCTTCCGGCGGATCATCGTACTTGCGCGCACTGCTGCGAAAACGATCCGCCGGATACTTCCGCGCATTCTTCACCATCTTGGCGGAAACGGCTCCGGCAATATCGACGCCAAGCCGATCCGCCAGGGCGACCAGATACATCTGCACGTCCGCGATCTCATCGGCTGCGTCCGCCAGCCGCTCGGCGGACAGATTGCTGGACTGATCCTCGCTCAGCCACTGGAACAGGGACACCAGTTCGCCGGCTTCGCCGGCCAGGGCCATCGCCAGGTTCTTGGGCGAATGAAACTGCTCCCACTCGCGTTCCGCCGTGAACTGGCGCACGGCGAGTTTGATCTGTTCCAGGTCGGACATCGAGGCTCCCAGAAATGCGGCGCGCTAACGCCGCGTCATGCCGCGGCCAGGCGCGAACTCGCCGCCAGCGCCACGGCGACCGTGGTCCGCACGTCGGCCAGGGCCCGGTGGGTCGGCTGCGACGCCCCCACATGGCGCGCCAGGATATCCAGCTTGTGCGACGGCAATTCCGGCCAGGCGCGCCGCGCCAGCGCCAGGGTGCAATGGGTGGCGTTGGCAAACGGCAGGCCGGTCTGATCCGCCGCCGCATTGAGAAAGCGCCGGTCGAAAGAGGCGTTGTGGAAAAACACGGGCAGGTCCTCCACGAACGCCAGGAACGAGGAAAACGCCTGCACGACCGGCACGCCATGGCGATCGACCTCTGCCTGCGTGATGCCGGTAAGCCGCGAGATGAACGGCGGCACCGGTCCGCAGGTGCGCACGACCTGCGTGTACTCCCTTTCCAGCTCGCCGGCCGCGCCTACCCTCACCGCCGCGAATTCCAGGATCTCGCAGCTGGCGGTGGACAGGCCGGTGGTTTCCAGGTCGGCCACGATGAAGGGGCCGCGCAACGCCTGCAGCGCCTCCGACAAGGCGGCCTGGGCGCGCGCCGCCGGGCGGGCGGGGGCAGCCCCGCTGACGCGCGGGCGCCGATGGAAGAATGTCACGGCGCTACTCCGCCGCGTGCAGGGGCGCGAAGCGGGGCGAACCGTCGGCGAGCTGTCCGAAGAACAGCGCCGCCGGGCGCACCCACAGGCCGCGCGGGTGAGGCCAGAGGTGTTCATACACCACCATGGACTCCTCCGTTTCGGAGTGGCGGGCAGTTCCCACGTAAAGGTAGAGGCCACCCTTGTAGTGGCGGTGCGAGGCAAGAGCCAGGGCTTCGGTTTCGGTCATGGATGGTTGCCGCAAATGGCGCGGCCCGGGCGGAAAGACTCCCGCCCGGGACCAGGGGTTCAGACAATTCCGTCTTTATAGCGCACTACGGCCGGCGCCTGCGCACGGGCCGCCCTTTGCCCCGCTTTCAGCGCCGTGCGTATTCCAGCACCGGTTTGGGCGTATTGGCGGCCGGTCTGGCGCGCACGGCGGGCGCCATGGGCCTGCCCGTCGCCGCGGGCCGCAGCGTCTCGGCCGCCGCGGTCATCTGGGTGATGTCTTGCGTGACGTCGCCCAGTTTGCTCGACTGCGCCAGGGATACCTCCACGACTTCGGCCATGATTTCGGTTACGCGCCGCGACGACGCCACGATGTCTTCCATCGTTGTCCCGGCGGACTGGACCTGGGTCGCCCCGTTCTCGATCTGTTCGACCGAGTTTGTGATGAGACCCTTGATTTCCTTGGCGGCGGCGGCGCTGTTCTGCGCGAGGCTGCGGACCTCGGCCGCCACGACGGCGAAACCCTTGCCGTGCGCACCGGCACGGGCTGCCTCGACCGCGGCGTTGAGCGCGAGGATATTGGTCTGGAA
The DNA here is from genome assembly GCF_013116765.2 of Achromobacter deleyi. Classification (GTDB taxonomy): domain Bacteria; phylum Pseudomonadota; class Gammaproteobacteria; order Burkholderiales; family Burkholderiaceae_B; genus Achromobacter; species Achromobacter deleyi_A. The sequence continues at coordinate 6,460,000 of NZ_CP074375.1, read as the reverse complement.
CGCGATGCCGTCCATCACTCCGATGATCTCGGAAATGCGGCGCGAGCTTTCCGTGATGGCGCTCATGGTCCGGACCACGTCCTGCACCGTCCTGCCGCCCTGCTCCGCGATACTGCTCGCATCCCGCGCCAGGGTGTTGGCCTGACCGGCCCGTTCGGCATTTTCGGTCAGGCCCTGCACGGCCACGCGCAGCGTCTGGGCGGCGGTGAAGCGCCTGGTGATGTCGGTGGCGTACTTTACGACCTTGAACGGCCGGCCCTCGGCATCGAAGATCGGGTTGTAGCTGGCCTCGATCCAGACCTGGCGGCCGCCCTTGCCCAGACGCAGATACTGGCCGGTGTCGTGCTCGCCGTTGCGCAGCTTGCGCCAGAACTCCTTGTACGCTGCGCCGCGAACCTCGTCGGGCGGCACGAACATGCTGTGGTGGCGGCCCAGCACTTCGTCGGCGCGATAGCCGACGGCGTTCAGGAACAGCTCGTTGGCGCTTCTGATGGTGCCGTCGAGTTCGAACTCGATAATGGCCTGCACCTTGGAAATCGCCGCCAATTGGCCTTCGGAATCCGCCTGGCGATGCTGCTGCCCCGTGATGTCAGTCGCGTACTTGATCACCTTGAACGGCCGTCCGCGCTTGTCGAAGATGGGGTTGTAGGAGGCTTGCAGCCAGACATCCGCGCCATCTTTCCGGATCCGGCGATAGCGGCCGGAGTCATGCGCGCCCTGCCCCAGCCTTTGCCAGAACGCCGCATAGGCGGCGGACTCGCGCTCGTCTGGGTCGATGAACATGCGGTGATGCCGGCCTTGGATTTCCTCCAGGCAATAGCCCATGGTGCCGAGGAAATTCTGATTGGCCATCAATACATGACCGTGGAGATCGAACTCGATGACCGCCTGGGACTTGTGGATGGCCGCAATTTGACCGTGCATATCGGCCAGCCGCAAGGCGCGGTCGCCACTGAACAGACGACCGAGGGTGAACCAAGGCATGATGGCCTCCTGCCAAAGATTGGGATGAGACTGCCGACCGCATCAACCTTGTATCAAGTCGAAACCATTTAATCCTAAAAATGAAAACGGCTCAATTTTTTCCTGATGCTCGGCCGAAAAAAACAGGCTCGTCGCCGCTATGCACACTAGGGTAAATCCGGGGCTAGGCAGCATCCAATTCGCGGTACTGGCGGAAAACACCCTCCCCGAACGGCAGGCGCCTGCCGCTTGCGAAGTAGGCCTGCAGCGCCGGCAGCGCCGTCACGCGTTCATGCAGCGCAAACACGTTCGGATAATGTGCCGCGATCGTGCCCATGCGCTTGGGAAACGCATAAAGCAGGCCATCGACCAGGTGAAACAAAGACAGGTCCACATAGGTCCAGTCCTTGCCGCCGGCCAGCCAGCGGTCGGGCCCGCCCAGCACCCGTTCAAAATAGTCCAGGAACTTCGGAATGCGTTCCTCGCGGAAGACGCGCGCGCGGCGCGCGGCCTCTTCCATCTGGTCTTCGTAGTATTCGCTGGCGGAAATGGGGTGATGCGTGTCGTGCGCCTCGGCCACCATGTCCGCAATGGTGAGCTGCAGCTGGTTCACCCACAAGCGGCCTTCCAGCGAATCCGGCGCCAATCCGTGCTTTTCCCCAAGGTACAGCAGGATATTGGCCGTTTGCCCCAGCGTCATTTTTCCCGCCACCAGATAGGGCGGAGCGAAAGGCGGATGCTTGCGCGCCGACTGCATGTCCTCGATCAGCGTGGTTTCATCGGTGCCGGGTTCGCGCGCCCGTTCCCGATACGGAATACCGCCCGCTTCCAGCGCCAGGCGCACGAACTCCCCGCGCCCGGGAATGCCGTTCCAATACCAAAGGTCGTAGGTCATGGGGTCTCCTTCCCGTTTGCGAAGGCTGGCCCTGTGCGACGCTTCCCTTGACGCGACAGGCCCTAGACAGAAAATACGCTGACGTCGCCTTCCTGCTCCACGGCCTGCTGGCCATGAGCCTGTTGATACTGCCGGGGGGATAGTCCGAAATGTGCCCGGAAATCCCGCGAAAAATGCGCCCCGTCCGCAAAGCCGCAGTCCAGCGCAATCTGCGTGATGCTGCAGGGGTTGTTCAACAGCAGCCAACTGCCGTATTCCAGCCGCAACTGGCGCTGAAACGTCATGGGCGACATGCCGGTGGCAAGCCGGAAGGCCCGTTCCAGCTGCCTGCGCCCCACGCCCACGTAACGCGCGATGGCATCGAGCGGCGGCGGATTGTCGATGCGTTGCTCGATGAAGTGCGCGGCCTGCCGGACACGCAGGTCCTGGATGCCGGACAGGTCGGTGCGGAAATGCGCCTGCGGCACCCGGCCCGGGCGCACGCCCTGGAGCATCATGTGCCGCATGGCCTGTTGAGCCTTGTCGCGCCCGCAATGCCGGGCCACCAGATACAAACCCAGGTCGATCGCCGCGGTGGAACCCGCGCAGGAAATCAGATCGCCCTCGTCCACGAACAGGCGGTCGACCACGGCGCGGGTTTGCGGGAAGCGCTCGCGGAACGTGTCCAGCACATTCCAGTGCACGCAGACAGTGCGCGGCCCGACCACGCCCGCTTGCGCCAGCGCGAAGGTGCCCGTGCAGATGCCCAGCAGCCGCACGCGCTGCGCCGCGGCCCGGCGCAACCAATCGCGCAGCGGCTCCGGCATGCGGCCGTTGATGTAGTCATTGCCGCCGCACACCGCCACGTAATCGAACTGCGTGGGGTCATCGGGCAGGCTGTCGGCGACATCGATCGTCAGGCCCGCGCTGGAGCAGCGTGGCTTGCCGTCCCAGCTCATCACCCGCCATGCGGTATGGATCTGGCGGCTGCGTCCGCCATGGTCGCCGGCCAGGCGCAATACGTCCACCAGACCGGCGAAGGCCGCCAGGGTGAACTGGTCCAGCAGCACGATGCCGACGGTCAGTGCGGGTTTTCCCCGAGGCAGGCTGTCACCGTCGTCCTCATAGGAGAGGGGCGGGAATTCGGCGGGCGGCACGGTGTTCATGACGCAATTATTCAAGTTTTTGTCCCGCGCCTTCAAGCTCGTTTTCCCGGGGATCGCCCAAGATGCAGATGTGTACCGGCTTGCGGCGCCCATTCGGGGCCGACTAGCCCGGGCCGACAAATCGACAAGGGGAATCCGACATGGCAACACTGACACGCAGCGCCCTGAGCGCCGCCTTGCTGGGAGCCGGACTGCTGCTGTCCGTCCAGGCGCAGGCGCAGCAACAGAAGATCACCGTCGCCTGGTACGGCGGCAACTGGGGCGACGCCTTCCGCGCCTGCGTCGCCGAGCCCTACACCAAGGCCACCGGCGTGGCCGTGGTGCCGGAAGTCGGCACGTCCACCACCACGCTGGCCAAGCTCCAGCAGCAGAAGAACGCCCCCACCATCGACGTGGCATGGATGGACGGCGGAATCAGCGAACTGGCCGCGCAGGCGGGCGTGCTGGACAGGCTGGATCCGCAAGCCATTCCCAATCTGAAAAACGTCATCGACCAGGCCGTCTACAAGGACGGCGACTCGGCCTACGCGGTCAGCACCGGCTATTACTCGCTGGGCATCGCGTACAACACCAAGGAAGTGAAGCAGGCGCCCACCAGCTGGAAGGACCTGTGGAAGCCGGAGTATGCGGGCGCGGTTGCCGTGCCGTCGCCGGCGAACTCCTCCGGAGTGCCGTTCGTGTTCTTCCTGGCGCGGGTCTGGGCCATCGACCCATCCAACCTGGCGCCGCTGTACGCCAGGCTGGCGGCCCTGGACACCGCGCTGTTCTTCGACAGTTCGGGCGCGGCCACCAATGCCTACCAGAGCGGCGAGGCCATCATCGGCGCGCACTTCAACGTGGGTGCGTGGGACTTGATCGACAAGGGGCTGCCCATCGGCTTCGCCGTGCCCAAGGAAGGCGCGTGGGCCACGGACGCCCGCCTGCATCTGGTCAAGAACGCGCCGAACAAGGCCGCCGCCCAGAAATTCATCGACACCGCGCTGACGCCCGACGCCGCCGCCTGCCTGGCCACGCGCCTGTATCTGGGCCCCGCGGTCAAGGATGTGCAGGTATCCAAGGAAGTCGCCCGCAAGCTGCCCTGGGGGGCCGACGGCTCGGTGAAGAGCCTGAGCCTCTTCGACTGGAACCTCATCAACAGCCGCCGCGCCGAAGTCACCGACGCGTGGAACCGCCAGGTCGCCCGCAAGAACTAGACCGGGATCGAACATGTCCGCTTTGCTCACCATCGAAGCCGTGTCCATGCGTTTTGGCGCCTACCAGGCCCTGGACCGCATCGACCTGGATATCCGCCAGGGCGAGTTCGTTGCCCTGCTGGGCCCCAGCGGCTGCGGCAAGACGACCCTGCTGCGTTCGATCGCCGGATTCCTCAAGCCCGAGTCCGGCCGCATACTGATAGAGGGCCAGGACATCAGCCGCCTGCCCGCGCACCACCGGCCCTTGAACACCGTGTTCCAGAACTATGCGCTGTTCCCGCATATGAACGTGCTGGAGAACGTGGCGTATGGCCCGCGGCGCCAGGGCGCCTCGCGGGCCGACGCGGCCGCGCGCGCCCGCTCGGCGCTGGACATGGTGGGGCTGGCGGACTTCGGGCCGCGCTACCCGCGCGAGATGTCGGGCGGGCAGCAGCAGCGGGTGGCGCTGGCGCGCGCCATCGTGAACCAGCCCAAGCTGCTGTTGCTGGACGAGCCGCTGTCGGCACTGGACCTGAAACTGCGCAAGCGGATGCAACTGGAACTCAAGCATCTGCAAGCCAGGCTGGGCATCGCATTCATCTTCGTCACCCATGACCAGGAGGAAGCGATGACCATGGCCGACCGGGTGGTGGTCATGCATGCCGGCAAGATCGAACAGGTGGGCGCGGGAACGGACATCTACCGCCAGCCCGCCACGCGCTTCGTGGCGGAGTTCATCGGGGAAGCCAACTTCATGACGTTCAGCGCCCGGGACGAGGCGCTGCATCTGGATGCGCAGGGCCTGCGCGTCCCGTTCCAGGGAAGAAGCGCGCCGGCCCGCGGAATGGCCGTATTGCGGCCCGAGGATCTGCGCCTGGCGGACGGCGCCGCGAGCATCGCGCTGACTGGCGCGGTGACCGACGTGATCAACGTGGGCAGCCACAGCATGATCCACGTGGACATCGGCGGGCAGATCCTGGTGGCGCGCCACGGCGGCATCGCGCCGTCGGGGCTGTTCCCCGGCGCCACCGTCCGCCTGACGTTCGCGCCCGAACACCTGCACCTGATTGGTGAACAGTCATGAACGGCCGCGGGTGGCTCGCGCCCGGCCTGTTGCTGGCCGCCCCGGTGCTGTTCTTTGCGGCCTTCTTCCTGGCGCCCCTGGCGGTGGTGGCGCTGGCCAGCGTCACGGGCGGGCCCGACGGCCTGACCCTGACGACGCAGCAGTATGTGCGCGTGCTGGCCGACCAATATCACTGGGACGTGATCCTGGTGACATTCCGGCTGGCGTTCTTCACCACGATCGTCTGCGTGATCCTGGGCTATCCGCTGGCCTGGTACCTGGTGCGAGTCGTGCGCTGGCAGGCCTGGCGCCGGTTCTGCGTGATCCTGCTGGTGGTCCCGCTCTTTACCAGCAATATCGTCCGCGCCTTCGGCTGGATGGTGCTGCTGGGCCGCAACGGGCTGGTCAACCAGGCGCTGGTGGCCACGGGCGCGTCGGACCGTCCGGTGCGCTTCATCGGCACGGAACTGGGCATCCTGATCGGCATGGTCTATGTGCTGCTGCCCTTCGTGGTGCTGGCGGTGGGCAACGCGCTGGCCCGCGTGGACCCGGCGTGCGAGCAGGCGTCGGCCGACCTGGGCGCCGGCCCGGCGGCCACCTTTCTTCATGTCACCTGGCCGCTGACCCTGCCCGGCGTGGTCTCCGGCGCCATCATCGTCTTCACCCTGGCAGTCAGCGCCTACGTGACGCCGGCGCTGCTGTCGGGCGGCCGCATCTCGGTGCTGTCCATGCTGATCTTCCAGCAGTACAGCACGGTGTTCGACTTCCATTACGGCGGCGCGCTGAGCATGGTTCTGCTGGTGTTCACCCTGATCCTGGTTGCGCTGGCGAACCGCGCCGCCACCCTGCCTGGAGCCGCGCGATGATCGCCCGCCACCTGATCCGCCTGATTGCACTGGGCGTGCTGGCCTACCTGGCGCTGCCGCTCGTGGTGATCCTTGGCTCGTCGTTCACGGCCACACCGTACCTGGCGTTTCCGCCGCAGGGCTGGACGCTGGACTGGTACCGCACCCTGCTGATCGAGGCCGGCTATGTGGCGGCGTTCACGACCAGCACCGTGCTGGCGCTGGCGGCCACGATCGCGGCGGTGCTGCTGACCGTGCCGGCCGCCCTGGCGGTGGCGCGGTACGAATTCCCGGGCAAGGCGGCCCTGACCTCGGTGCTGATGTCGCCGCTGGTGCTGCCGCATATCGTGCTGGGCGCGGCGCTGCTGCAATACGGCGCGTACTTCGGCCTCACACGCAGCTTCCTGTCGTTGCTGATCGGGCACATCGTGATCATCGCGCCATTCGTGCTGCGGTCCACGCTGACCTTGCTGACGCCGGAGCAGCGGGCGCTGGAAGAAGCGTCGGCGGACCTGGGCGCCAATCCTTGGACCACATTCTTCCTGGTGGTGCTGCCGCAGATCCGGCCCGGCATCGTCACCGGCTCGATCTTCGCGTTCATCTCGTCCTGGATCAACGTGGAGCTGTCCATTTTCAACACCACGGCGGACCTGAACACCATCCCCGTGAAGCTCTTCAACTATGTGCAATACACGATAGATCCGACCATCGCAGCCGTATCGGGCGCCACGATCGTGGTTGCGGTGATCGCCATCGTCATCCTGGATTTGACCGTCGGGCTGGACATGCTGTCCGAACGCGGCAAATAGCCCTACTTATCTTCTCTCTTGTCTGGAGTCACAGTCATGCGCAAGCAAGACGCTTTCGATGTCATCTATACCCATACTGAAGGCGAGCCCCTGTGCATCGTGCATAGCGGCATCCCCTACCCGGCCGGATCCACCATTCTGGAGAAGCGGGCCTTCCTGGAGCAGAACTACGACTGGCTGCGCCGCGCGCTGATGCGCGAGCCGCGCGGCCACAAGGACATGTTCGGCGTGTTCCTCACACCGCCGTCCAGTCCCGAATACGATGCCGGCCTGATCTACATCGACGGCACCGAGTACTCGCACATGTGCGGCCACGGCACCATCGCGGTCAGCATGGCCATGGTGGCCAACGGGCTGGTGGCGCGCGGCACGGACGGCATCACCAAGATCCGCTTTGAAACCACTGCCGGCCTGGTCGTGTCCGAAGTGGCGTCCGAGGGCGACAACGTGCTGTGGACGCGCTTCGAGAACGTGCCGGCTTACGTGGCGGCGCAGGACATCCCGGTGGAATTGCCCGGCTATGGCAAGCTGTCGGCCGACATCGTGTGGGGCGGCAACTACTTCGGCATCGTGGACCTGTCCGGCTGCGATCTGCGGATCTCGCCCGACAACGGTACGGAGCTGTCCCGCATGGGCCTGATCGTTCGCGATCAGCTCAACGCGCGCCAGCGCATCCAGCACCCCACCGAGGCGCACATCAACAACCTGAACTTCATCACGTTCTGGCACCAGCCCACGATAGAGGGCGCGTTCTACAAGAACGTGCATGTGTTCAGCGCCGGACAGCTGGACCGCTCGCCCGGCGGCACCGGCACCAGCGCCATGATGGCCATGTTCGAGGCGCGCGGGAAGATGGGCCTGAACCAGCCCATCAAGTCCGAGGGCCTGCTGGGCAGCGGCGTGTTCGAGGGTTGCCTGCTGGGAGAAGTGGACCTGAACGGCACGCGCGCGGTGCGTCCCACGGTCAAGGGCACCGCCAGCATACTGGGCACCGCGCGCTGGGTCATCGACAAGAACGATCCGGTAGGCGCCGGCTTCCTGATCCGCTGAAGCCTGCAGGAAAAAGGCGCGCCGGGCCGCGGAACCTTGCGTGCCTTTCCTGGCGGGGCGGGTTTACTCCTGGGCGGCATCCTCCAGGATCATCTCCGCGCCGCGCTCGGCCACCATCATGACGGCGGCCTGGGTGTTGCCTGACACCATCTTCGGCATGACGGACGCGTCCACCACCCGCAGGCCGGACAGTCCGTTCACGCGCAGCCGCACATCGGTGACCGCGGCGGCGTCCGATCCCATGCGGCAGGTGCCGATGGGGTGGTAGATGGTCTGCCCGTTGCGCCGCGCGAATTCCAGCCATTCGTCATAGCTGTCCACGGCGGAGCCGGGACTGACCTCGGACTCCACATAGCGCTGCATGGCGGGTTGCCCCACGATGCGGCGCGCGGCCTGCATGCCGCCCACCAGGCTGTCCCGGTCCACTTGCGCGGACAGGAAATTCGGCCGAATGGAGGGCCCGGCCAGCGGGTCCGCCGATTTGATGTGGATGGACCCGACGGACTCGGGTCTCAGCTGCGCCACGCCTATCGTCATGCCGGGATGCCGGTCCAGGATGCGTTCGGCCGCATTGGCGTAACTGGCATGCACGAAGAAAAACTGCACGTCGGGCGTGGGCAGGTCCGGCACGCTCTTCACGAAGCCATGCACCAGCCCCGTGCCCAGCGTGAGGATGCCCTTGTGGCGCAGGTAGTAACGCGCCACCTGCCGGGCGAGCCGCCAGCCACGCGACATCTCGTTCAAGGTCACCGTGTCCTTCACGCGCCAGTTCATGCGCGTGGCGTAGTGGTCGATGTAGTTCTCGCCCACCTGCGGCTGCGCATGCACCAGCGCAATGCCATTGGACTGCAGCAAGGCCGGGTTGCCCACGCCGGACAGTTCCAGCAGCTGCGGCGACTGCACCGCCCCCATGCACAGCAGCGTTTCGCGCCGCGCGCGCACCGTGTGTTCCTGCCCGTTCTTGCGATAGGCCACGCCCACGCAGCGCTTGCCCTCGAACACCAGACGCGTCACGTGCGCGCCGCATTCCACGCTGAGGTTCTTGCGGCCGGCGGCGGGCTTCATATAGCCGTCCACCACGCTCCAGCGCCTGCCGCGGTGCTGCAGCACCTGGTAGTAACCCACGCCTTCCTGACTGCCGCTGTTGTAATCGGGATTGAAGGGCTGGCCGTCTTCCCGCGCCGCCTGCAGGAAAGCATCCGACACGGGAAAGCGCTCGGCCACTTCTTCCAGATGCATGGGCCCGTTCTTGCCGCGGCCTTCGCCGCCGGGCGCGTAGTTCTCTATCTTGCGGAAAACGCGCTCAGCCTCGCGCGAACCCCAGCCGGCCGCGCCGGCGGCCTCCCAGCCGTCGTAATCCTGCGGCTGGCCGCGCACATAGATCATGCCGTTGATCAGCGTTGATCCGCCCACGCCCTTGCCGCGCGGCACGGCGATGGTCCGGCCGTACACGTTGTCTTCCGGCTCTGTCGCAAAGCGCCAGTTGTAGTCCGGATTCACAAGCAGCTTGGAGAAGCCCGCGGGGATCGAGATCCACATGCTGCGGGCTTCCTGCCCGGCCTCCAGCATCAGCACGCGATACTTGCCGTCGGCACTGAGCCGGTTGGCCAATATGCAGCCTGCCGTGCCGCCGCCCGCGATGATGAAATCGTAGTCGCCCATCGTTATCCACCGAGTTCCGAGTATGACTGCATGGGCTTACCTGGCGGGCGCCACGCCCAGCATCTCCACCATCAGTTCAATCTGGCAGGCCAGCATCGGCGCGCCATAATGAACCTTGCAACCGCGCGCTTGCGCGGCCAGCAGCAGCGCCGTGTCCTTGGGCTGCATGATGACTTCGCACACCAGCTGGTCCGGCGTCAGTCGGCTCGCATCCAGCGGCAGCGGATCGCCTTCCTTCATGCCCAGCGAGGTGCCGTTGACGACCAGATCATGGCCTGACGGATCAGGCGTGCCCACCGCGATATGCGCAGCGGGATACAAAGACAGGATGCGGGCCTTCAGGTCCTCGGCCTTGGCCGGCGTGCGGTTGGCGATGGTCAGCCGCGAGACGCCCGCCTGCACCAGCGCGAAACCAATCGCGTTGGCCGCGCCGCCCGCTCCGGCAAGGTAGACGCTCTTGCCTTCCAGGGATACGCCGCAGCTTTGCAGGCCGCGCACGAAACCCTCGCCATCCAGCATGTGGGCCACCAGCCGTCCGTCGGACTCGCGGCGCAGCACGTTGGCCGCGCCGATCTTGCGCGCGACGGGCGTGGCCTCGTCGGCCAGTTCCAGGATGGCGGTCTTGTGCGGAACCGTGACGATTACGCCGCCCAGGTTCTCCAGGCGGCGCAGCCCTTCGACCACGGCGGCCAGATTGTCCGGCCGGGCATGAAACGGCACGCACACGCCATCGAATCCGATCTTGGCGAAGTGCTCGTTCATGCGCTGCGGCGTCTTCACGTGGTGGATCGGGTCGGCCAGGATGCCGAACAGGCGGGTGTTTCCGCTGATTTCCTTCATTGTCTTCTCCGGGGTCAGGTCTTGATGAGTTCGCGCGCGACTTCGCCGATGCCCGCGGCATCGAGCTTGTAGTGGGCGTACAAGGTGGTGGGCGGCGCGATCAGGCTGTATTCATCATAGATGCCGTGGCGGCGCAGGCGCGTGCCGGTGCCCGCGTCCGCCAGCACCTCGGCGACGGCCGAGCCCAGCCCCCCCAGCACATTGTGTTCTTCCACCGTCATCAGCAGGCGCGATTGGCCCGCGGCCGCCAGCACGGCTTCCCGGTCCAGCGGCTTGATGGTTGGCATGTCGATCACCCCCACGGACAGGCCTTCCTGCCGCAGCTCTCCGGCAGCAGCCAGCGCGGCATGCAATGTGATGCCGCAGGCGATGATGTTCAGGTCGCTGCCGGTCGAATGCACGATGGCGCGGCCGAATTCGAAAGGCGCGCCGTCTTCATAGACCTGTGGATCGCGGCCGCGCCCGATGCGGAAGTAAATGGGCTCGGGCCAGTTCACCGAGGCCTTGATGGCGGACGCCAGCTGCGGCCCGTCGGCGGGCGACACCACGGTCAGGCCGGCCAGGGCGCGCATGGTGGAGATGTCCTCGGTGGCGTGGTGCGAGGTGCCGTAAAAGCCCAGGCTGATGCCGGTATGGTGCCCGATCAGGCGGACGGGCAGCTTGGTGTAGGCCACGTCCATGCGGATCTGCTCGCAGCACAAGAGACCCAGGAAGGACGCGAAGGTGGCCACGAAGGGCATCATGCCCGTGGTGGCCAGGCCCGCCGCCGCGGACACCATGTTCTGCTCGGAGATGCCGAACTGCACATAGCGGTCGGGATAGGCTTGCGCAAAGCGGTTTAGGCCGTTGGAGTATTGCAGGTCGGCCGAGCCGGCGACGACCGGGTGGCCGGCTTGCGCCAGCTCGATCAGCGCGTCGGAAAGATAGGACAGCCCGGGGTTCACCGCATTGAGCGCGCGGTACTGCCAGGAGTCGGGAGAAAGTACTTGTGCCTGTGCCATTCAGATCTCGCGGGAGAGGATTTCGTCGACGGCGCTTTGCGCGTCTTGCGGCGCCAGATAGCCCAGGTGCCAGCCCGGCTCGGTTTCCATATAGGACACGCCCTTGCCCTTGATCGTCCTGGCGATCACGCACGCCGGCCTGGCGCGCGCGTCGTCGGCGCGCAGGCGGCGCAGCAAGGAGGTCAGCTCGGCCAGGTTGTGGCCGTCCACCTCATGCACTTCCCAGCCGAAGGCCAGCCATTTTTCCTTCAACGATTCCACGCCCATGACGTCGTCCACCTTGCCGTCGAGCTGGTAGCCGTTGCGGTCGATGATGGCCACCAGGCGCGACAGGCGGTTGTGCGCGGCGAACAGCGCCGCCTCCCATACCTGCCCTTCCTGCATCTCGCCGTCGCCCAGCATCACGAACACATTGAAGTCGCGCTGGTTCATGCGGCCGCCCACCGCCATGCCCACGCCGTTGGACAGCGCGTGGCCGATGGACCCGGAACTGAAGTCGATGCCCGGAACCTTGCTCATGTCGGGGTGGTCGCCCAGCGGGCTGCCCAGCCGGGTGTAGCCGTCAAGCAGTTCGCGGTCGATAAAGCCGTGGTCGGCCAGCACCGGGAACAGCCCCACGGCCGCATGGCCCTTGCCCATCAGGAACCGGTCGCGGTCGGGCCATTGCGGTTCGCCGGGACGCAGGCGCATCACGTCGTAGTACAGCGCGGCGAAGATCTCCGCGCACGAGAACACCGAACTGTAATGCCCGACCTTGGCGATCTCGATCAAACGGATTGTCTCCAGCCGGATGTGGCGGGCCTTGTCCCGCAGCATCGCGATTTCCCCTTCGGTGGGGGCATCCTGGTCCTTGCGCATCGCGCCTCCTTTTTTCGTTAGGATATATGATATATAATATACCCATTGCGCTTGAATTGGCTACGGCGGGCTAGAATTCATCCTGGATACACCGCTCCCTAAATACAGCAAGCCAGACACGTCATGCCCAGCCTCAAACCGGTAAAAAAAGAGAACCTCTCCGTCAGGGTCTACAACGAAATCCGCAACGCCCTGATCAACGGGCAGTACGAGCCCGGCGAGCGCCTGATCATTGGGGAACTGGCCCAGGAAATGGGCGTCTCCATCACGCCCGTGCGCGAGGCCATCTTCCGCCTCATCAGCGAGCAGGGGCTGGAAATGCAGGCGGCCACGGCGGTGTACGTGCCCTACGTCAATTCGGAAAAACTGCGTGAAATCCAGCAGATCCGCTTCCACCTGGAAGGCATGGGCGCCGCCGAGGCCGCCCAGAACATCACACGCAAGCAGCTGGACAACCTGATCGCCCTGCAGCGGGACTTCATTTCCTGCACGTCCACCGACCCGAAGCGCGCCAGCTACCTGAACCGCAAGTTCCACTTCGCCATCCTGGAAGCCAGCAACAAGCCCATCCTGCGCAGCACGGTGGAATCGTTCTGGGTCATCACGGGCCCCATTCTCAAGGTGTTCCACGTCAAGACGGCGGGGCTGGACTACTCCACGGACGAACATCGCCACGAGGCGGTCATCGAAGCCCTGGAAGCGCGCGACTCGGAAGCCGCCCGCAAGGCCATCCAGGCCGATCTGGTCTGGGGCGGGAAGATCATGATCGACTGGCTGGTCGAACGCGAAAAAGAACTCGACTACCGCCCCCCCGGGGCCCGCAAATAGGAAGACTTCATGCTGAAGATTTTTGGTGCTCCCAGCCGCTATATCCAGGGGGCTGGCGCCCTGGACACACTCGGCCAGTACGCAGCGCTGTTCGGCCGCCGCGCCGCGCTGGTCATCGACAGCTACGTCCATGGCGTGCTGGGACCAAGAATCGAAGCCTTGTGCGCCGCTCACGGCGTGGCGCTTGCACCCTTGATCGTCGAGGGCGACCTGACGCCGGAAGTCATCACTGACCTGCGCGCGCAAGCCGCGCTGCTGGACTCCGACATGGTGATCGCCGTGGGCGGCGGCAAGTCGCTGGACGCGGGCAAGGCGGTAGCCAGGTCCTCGCACTGCCACCTGATCACCGTGCCCACGGTGGCGTCCAACGATGCCCCCACCAGCAAGAATTACGTCCTGTACGACGCGCATCACAACCTCCTTGCGGTGGAACACATGCTGTTCAACCCCACGATCGTGCTGGTGGACACCGCCATCATCGCGACCGCCCCCGTGCACTTCTTCCGGGCCGGCCTGGGCGACGCCATTTCCAAGAAATTCGAAGCCGAGCAATGCCAGCGCAACGGCGGCAAGAATATGTATGACGCGGCGCCGCTGCTGAGCGCCCAGTTCATCGCCGACGGCTGCCTGCGCACCTTGCTGGCCGACGGCGCGGACGCCGTGGCCGCGGCCGGAACCGGCCAGCCCACGCCGGCATTTGAACGCGCGGTGGAAGCGATGATCCTCATGAGCGGTCTCGGTTTCGAAAGCGGCGGCCTGTCCATCGCCCATGCGCTGACGCGCGGGCTGCCCAAGATCAACGGCGTGGCCACGGCGCTGCATGGCCTGCAGGTCGCCGTGGGCCTGCTGGTGCAGCTCGACCTGGAGAACCGTGCCGACGGCATGCTGGCCGACCTGACACAGTGGTATGCCCAGGTGGGCCTGCCCACCACCTTGCGCGAACTGGGCGCGGCCGGCATGCCGTCCGACGCCGAGCTGTCGCTGGCCGCGGACCTTAGCCTGAAGGCGCGCCATGCCGCCAACTTTGATCGTGCGCTGGATGTGAACACACTGGCCGAGGCCCTGCGCCGCCGCGCCTGACGCGGATGCGGCCGGCTCTCCGCCGGCCGCGCCCGGCCGCCGGCGGCGGGCCGGCTTCCCTCGTTTAAAACGCCACGTTGTCCTTGCCCTTCAGGCCCAGCTTGGCGCGCGCCTCGTCAGGCGTGGCGATATCCAGGTTCAGGGCTTCGAGAATGCCGCGGATGCGCTCCACCTGGACGCGATTGGATTCCGCCAGCTGACCGGGGCCGATCCACAGGGAATCCTCCAGCCCGACCCGCACATTGGACCCCATGGCCGCGCCGATGGTCGCAAGCTGCATCTGGCTGCGGCCCGCGCCCAGGATCGACCATTCATAGTCATTGCCGAACAGGCGGTCGGCCGTGCGCTTCATGTGCATCAGGTCTTCGGGATGCGGGCCGATGCCGCCCAGGATGCCGAACACGGACTGGATGAACGGCGGCGACTTGACCAGGCCGCGGTCCACGAAGTGGACCAGGTTGTAGAGGTGGCTGATGTCGTAGCACTCGAACTCGAAGCGTGTGCCGTTGGCGTTGCCAAGCTTCAGGATGGACTCGATATCCTGGTAGGTGTTGCGAAAGATCAGCGACCGGCTGTTCTCCAGGTGCTCGCGTTCCCAGTCGTGCTTGAAGTCCTTGAAACGGTCCAGCATCGGAAACAGGCCGAAGTTCATCGAGCCCATGTTCAGCGAGGCCAGTTCCGGCTGGAACGTGGTGGCCGGACGCATGCGCTCTTCCACCGTCATGTGCGGACTGCCGCCAGTGGTGATGTTGATGATGGCGTCGGTCTCGCGCTTGATCCGCTCCAGGAACGGCTTGAACAGCGCCGGATCCTGCGACGGCTTGCCCGTCTGCGGATCGCGCGCGTGCAGATGCAGCACGGCGGCGCCCGCGCGGGCGGCGCCGATGGCGGCTTCGGCGATCTCGTCGGCGGTGACCGGCAGGTGCGGCGACATGCTGGGGGTGTGGATGGCGCCCGTCACGGCGCAGGTAATGACGACTTTCGGTTTGGGCTTAGCCATTGTTGTCTCCGTTGCTTTGCTTGTGACGCATCAGGCGCATCAGTTTTTCGTCGCGCCAGAAGCGGCGCTTGGCAAGATCTTCCCGCGGCAGCAGGCTGCGCCGCTCGTCGGACAGGGCGTCGACCAGCGCCCCATCCCAGGCGACGCATTCGCCCTGCGTGGCGCCGATGGATTGATAGAGGCCACCATAGCGCTGGCAGTAGTCCGCGATGCCGCCGGGCGCGTTCAGGTCTATGGTTTCAAACGGCCCCATGAAGGACCAGCGCAGGCCCAGGCCATCCTTGACCGTGGTGTCGATGTCTTCGGCGCTGGCGATGCCCTCGCCGGCCAGCCGGAAGGCTTCCTGCAGCAAGGCGCCCTGCAGGCGGTTCAGAATGAAACCTTCGATCTCTTTCCTGACCAGCACCGGCTTCTGGCCGATGGCGATCATCACGGCGCGGGCGCCGTCCAGCGCCTCCTGGCTGGTCCAGGGCGCGGGGCACAGCTCCACGACCGGAATCAGGTAAGGCGGATTGACCGGATGCGCCACCAGGCAGCGGTGCCTGCCGGCCAGATGTTCGGTGAACTGGCTGGCCGTGATGCTGGAAGTGGAGCTGCCGATGATTGCCTGCGGTTCGGCCAGGGCGTCGAGTTCCGAGAACAGCGCGCGCTTGATCTCCACCTTTTCGGGGGAGTTCTCCTGGACGTAGCTGGCGCCTTTCAGGGCGTCCTGCAGGCTGGCGGCCGCCTGGACATGCGCGACGACGGCGTCGGCATCGTCCAGGAGGCCCTGGGCTTCCAGTTCGCGCAGCTGTTGCAGGATCAGGGTACGGGCCTCGGCCAGCATGGCGGCGTTGACGTCATAGAGCCGCACCTCCCAGCCCATGCGTGCGAACACGATGGCCCAGCCCTGGCCGATCAGGCCGGTTCCGATGATGGCGGCGCGGCGCGCCGGGGAGCCGGCGCCCATCAGTAGAGCTTCTGCGTGAAGCCGTCCACCACGATGGCCTGACCCGTGACACTGCGGGCGGCCTCGCTGGCGTTGAACAGCACCATGTTGGCGATATCGCGCGCGGTCACCATGCGGCCCAGCACCGCCTGGTTTTCATATTGGGCGGCGATCTCTTCGACCGGGCGGCCCAGGGTGCCGGCCTTGGCGGCGATAACGGCGCGGATCCGCGGCCCCTCGACCGCACCCGGCAGAATGGCGTTGACCCGGATGCCATGGCCGCCCAGTTCAATGGCCAGCGACTTGGTGAAGCCGATCACCGCCCACTTGGACGCGGAATAGACCGACCGCCCGGCGAATCCCAGATGGCCGGCGGCCGAGGACAGGTTGATCATCACGCCCGCGCAGGACTCCTTGAGGAGCGGAATCGCCTGCCTTGCGCACAGGAACTGGCCGGTGATGTTCACGGCCAGGGTGCGGTCCCAGTCCGCCTTGGACAGGGTTTCCACGTAACCCGTAGGCCCCGCCACGCCGGCGTTATTGATCAGGATGTCCAGCCCGCCCAGTTTCTGCTTGACCTCGGCAAAGAGCGCGCTCACGCTGTCCTCGTCCGATACGTCGGCATGCGCCGCGTGCACCCCGGGCAGTTCGGCCGGCAGCGCGGCCAGCCGCTCCTCATTCACGTCGCACACGAATACCGTGGCGCCCGCGTGGCGGAACACCTTGGCCATCTCCAGGCCCAGGCCATCCGCGCCGGCGGTGATCAGCACCTTTTTGCCGGCGAAATCAACTTCCTCGAACATGCTTCCGTCTCCTAGGAATATTCTTAAAAGCGCGTTTTATGATATACGATATATGATTAAAACAGCTATTCTGAGATGCATCCAAGCGTAGCCGCAGCGCTCAAAAGCAGCCGTTCGCCTGACGGAATTATGCGCTTCATTACCCTTCATATCGGCCGCTAAGGCTTTATTCATGCGGTTTCAGGGAATTCCCTGATTCGGCTTGCGGCAGCCGACACTAGAATCCAAGGCGAGGGTTTTACGCCCGGCCGGCTCATATATCATATATACAAAAAGACGGACCACACTCAAGCTAGTCCGCATCCCATACCGACAAAGGAGCGTAGACAGTGTTCAAGTTCAACAAAATTGCTTTGGCGCTGGGCGTTTGCAGCGTGCTGGCAAGCGGCACCGCAGCGGCCGACATGAAAGTAGGCGCCCTCTTCCCGTTCAGCGGCGCGCTTGCGCTGCTTGGACAAGAGAGCTACCGCGGCCTGGAACTGGCCGTCAATGAGATCAACGCCGCAGGGGGGATCAACGGCGAGAAGATCGAAATCGTGAAGGCCGACGCTGTCGACCCCACGCAGGCCGTGTCGGAAACCAAGCGCCTCATCTCGTCCAACGTGGTCGGCGTGTTCGGCAGCTACGCCTCCGGCATCTCGTACGCGGCATCGCCCGTCACCGAGCTGGCCGGCGTGCCGTACTTCGAGCTGGGCGCCACCGCGCACAAGATCACCACCCGCGGCTACAAGTACCTGTACCGCAGCAACCCCAACACCGCGCTGTATGGCGTGTCGGTGGTGAACGCGCTGCATGACACCATCGCGCCGGGCATGGGCCTGAACCCCAAGGACATCAAGATCGGCATCATCCACGAAGACGGCCCCTATGGCACGGACGTGGCGGCGACCGAAAAGAAGCGCGCCCAGGAACTGGGCTACAACGTGGTCGAAGTCCTGCCGTACTCGGCCAAGACGGTGGACCTGTCGTCGCTGATCCTGCGCCTGAAGAGCGCCAAGGTCGACGTGGTGCTGCAAACGGCCTACCAGAACGACGCCATCCTGTTCTTCAGCCAGGCGCGCGCCGCGGGCTTCAAGCCCAAGGTCGTGATCGGCGCGGGCGGCGGCTACTCGCTGGCGGATACCGCCAAGGCCGTGGGCGCCGACATGAACGGCGTGTTCGACCTGGACTTCCCGCAATCGTCCATCAATCCGGCCGGCGCGCCGGGCCTGGACAAATTCCTGGACGCCTACAAGGCCACCTACAAGAGCGATCCGCAATCCGGCCACAGCCTGACCAACTATGTCGGCGCCAAGGCTTTCTTCGAAGCCATCGGCAACGCCAAGTCCACCGACAAGGACAAGATCCGCGCCGCGGTCCTGGCATACAAGAAGCCCGCAGGCCAGACCGCCAACGGCTGGGCCTTCGACTTCGGCGAAGACGGGCAGAACAATGCATCCACCTTCTATGTGATGCAGTGGCAGGATGGCAAGCTCGTCACCATCGCGCCCGGCAACCTCGCACTTGGCAAACCCGTCTTCAAAAAATAAGCGCGACGCCAGCGGTCGGGCGCTAGGGGGCGCCTGACCTCACCCGGGGCCCGGCGCCCCTGTCCTTGCCCGCGGCAAGGACAGGGGCGCCCTCCCGCACTTAGAGGTTGCACCATGGAATTATTCATTCAACTGGTCATCAATGGCCTGTTGCTGGGCGGCGCATACACGATCATCAGCCTGGGGCTGACGCTTATCTTCGGCGTCGTGCGCGTCGTGAACTTCGCGCACGGCGAATTCCTGATGATAGGCATGTACATGGTCTATCTGATCGCGGCGCAGTTCGGCGTTCATCCCTATGCGGGACTGATCCCGGTTGCCATCATTCTGTTCGCGCTGGGCGCGCTGACGCAGAAAGGCATCATCCAGCCGCTGCTCAATGCCGACCAGCACATCCAGATCTTCGCCACGGTGGGCGTGTCCACCATACTCCTGAACCTTGCGCTGGTGATCTTCGGCGCCAACGTCTACCGCGCGCCGGTGGAGCTGGGCACGAACGCCATCGATGTCGGCCCGTTTTCGATGGTGACAGGCCAGATCATCACCTTCGTGATCGGCCTGAGCCTGGCCGTGCTGCTGCACCAGTTCATGCACCGCACATACCTGGGCCGCGCGTTGCGCGCCGTTGCCCAGCATCGCTACGCGGCCACCCTGATGGGCGTCAATGTCAATAACGTGTACGCCATCGCCTTCGGCCTGGGCACGGCTTTCGTCGGCATCGCCGCGGGCCTGCTGGCGCCTCAGTATCCCGTGTTCCCCACCGTGGGCACGTACTTCGTGCTGACCGCCTTTGTGATCGTCGTGCTCGGCGGCCTGGGCAGCCTGTACGGCGCGGTCGCCGGGTCCATGATCATCGGCATCGTCGACACGCTGGCGGGGTTCTACATCGCCCCCGACCTGAAAGAGGTCGTGTATTTCGGGATCTTCCTCTTGATCCTTGTCCTGCGACCGAACGGCCTGTTCGGCGTCGGTACAGAGTGACCAGAACTACAAGGAGCGAGACGTGTTTCCCGACTTTCGACACCCCAAAGCCTACGTCAGCCTCATCCTGCTGATCGTGATGTTCCTCGTGCCCGTCGTGATGGGCACGCCTTTCTGGACCAACCTTTTCGTCCTGCTGTTCGTGTTCTCCGCGCTGTCGGTGGCCTGGAACGTCGTGGGCGGCTATGCCGGCCAGCTGTCCCTGGGCCATGCGGTGTTCTACGGCATCGGCGGCTATACGGCCACGCTGCTCACGCAGAACTTCGGCATTTCGCCGTGGATCGGCATGCTCGCCGGCGCGGCGATCTCGGCCGCGGTCGCCATCCTGATCAGCTATCCCACGCTGCGCCTGCGCGGCCCCTTCTTCGCGCTGGCCACCATCGCCATCCTGGAAGTGGTGCGCCTGCTCGTCATCCACGAAGAAAGCTGGACGGGCGGATCAAGCGGCATCAGCCTGCCGCTGAACATCGGCTGGGCGTGGATCGTGTTCCGCGAGAAAATCAACTACGTCATCATCGCCTTCGGCCTGTTCCTGTTCGTGACCTGGGTGTCCTGGTACATCCGCAAGTCGCGCATCGGGCACTACCTGATCGCCATCCGCGAACGCGAAGACGCGGC
Organism: Achromobacter deleyi; assembly: GCF_013116765.2. Classification (GTDB taxonomy): domain Bacteria; phylum Pseudomonadota; class Gammaproteobacteria; order Burkholderiales; family Burkholderiaceae_B; genus Achromobacter; species Achromobacter deleyi_A. The sequence continues at coordinate 6,439,930 of NZ_CP074375.1, read as the reverse complement.
GCTTGCCGTCGGCATCCACACCGTGCGCGTGAAGATCATCGCGGCGGTGGTGTCGGCCATGCTGACCAGCATCATCGGCACCTTCCACATCACCTACCTGACCTTCGTGGATCCCAGCTCGGCGTTCTCGCTGGAGCTGTCCATCCAGGTGGCCATGTTCGCCCTGATCGGCGGACTGGGCACCGTGTCCGGCCCGATCGCGGGCACGTTCCTGGTGCTGCCCATCGCCGAACTGGCGCGCGGCTGGCTCAGCAGCGTGGGCAACGGCATGCACGGGCTGATCTACGGGCTGATCCTGGTGGCGGTGGTGCTGACGATTCCGCGCGGCCTGGCCGGCGCGTTCGGCCCGTTCGTCGAGCGCCAGCTTGCCCGCCTGCCCTACCTGGGCAAGCCCCGCGCGAAACTCAAGCTGGCCGACGAGATACGCCTGCGCAGCGCCGCCCCCACCGGCCAGCCCGTGCTGAAGGCGGACAAGCTGTTCAAGAGCTTCGGCGGCCTGCGCGCCACCAACGACGTGTCGCTGACGCTGAACCAGAACGAAATCCTGGGCATGATCGGGCCCAATGGCGCGGGCAAGACCACGGTGTTCAACCTGCTGTCTGGCTTCCTGGCTCCGGACAAGGGCGATATCTCCATGCTGGACGCCGACGGCAACTGGGTAACGTGCAAGACGCCCGACGCATTCGCGCACAAGGGCCTGGGCCGCACGTTCCAGATCGCCAAGCCGTTCACGGGCCTGACGGTGCTTGAGAACATCATGCTGGGCGCCTTCATCCGCACGTCCAACCGCGACGAGGCCGAACAGATCGCGCTGAAGGTGGCCGAGCAGACCGACCTGCTCAAACACCTGAACACCGAGGCGCGCAGCCTCACGGTGGGCGGGATGAAACGCCTGGAGATTGCCCGCGCGCTGGCGATCAAGCCCAGGATCCTGCTGCTGGACGAGGTGATGGCGGGCCTCAACCCCACCGACATCGAAAAATCCATCCAGATGATCCGGCGCATCCGCGATTCGGGCGTATCGGTGCTGCTGATCGAGCACATGATGCAAGCGACGATGGCCCTGTCCGACCGCATCATCGTCCTGAACGAAGGCGGCGTGCTGGTCAGCGGCGCGCCCAAGGACGTGGTGGAGAACCCCGCCGTCATCGAAGCCTATTTGGGCAAGGAGTACCAGGATGCTTAAGGTTTCGAATCTGTCTTCGGGCTATGGCAAGAGCCAGGTGCTCAACGGCCTGAACTTCGAGGTCCGCGCGGGCGAGATCGTGACCCTGATCGGCGCCAACGGCGCGGGCAAGACCACCACGCTCAAGACCTTGTGCGGCGTGATCAACGCCACGCAGGGCAAGGTGGAATTCGAAGGCCAGGACCTGACCAACCATCACCCCTACGACATCGTGGATGCCGGGATCACCATGATCCCCGAAGGCCGCCAGCTGTTTCCGCACTTCACGGTGCGCGACAACCTGCTGATGGGATCGTACAAGCGCGCGGCGCGCCCCATCGTGCAGCGCAAGCTGGAAGAAGTCCTGCGCATATTCCCGCGCGTGAAGGAACGCCTGAGCCAGTACGCCGGCTCGCTGTCGGGCGGCGAACAGCAGATGGTGGCCATCGCGCGCGGCATGATGGCCGACCCCAAGCTGCTGGTGTTCGACGAGCCGTCGCTGGGCCTGTCTCCGCTGCTGGTGCAGCAGATGTTCGACATCATCCGCGACGTCACCTCGCACGGCGTGACCGTGCTGCTGGTGGAGCAGAACGTCTTCCGCACCCTGCGGCTGGCGGATCGAGGCTATGTGCTGGAGAACGGCGCCATCGTGCGCACCGGCACGGGCGCCGAGCTGCTCAGCGACCCCCATGTCAAGAAGGCCTATCTGGGCCATTGAATCCAAGGACCCTCGTTTTATGTCTTTACGCTGCACATTCATCGATCATGGCAAGGGCGGCACGCCCGACTGCATGCGCGTCGTGGAACGCGACATGGAATCGCCCGTCGGCCGGCAGGTGCTGATCGAAGTGGCCTACGCCGGCGTCAACCGCCCCGACGTGCTGCAACGCTCGGGCTCCTACCCGCCGCCTCCGGGAGCCTCGCCCTACCTGGGCCTGGAAGTATCGGGCACCATCGTGGCCGTCGGCCCCGAGGTCCATGCCTGGAAGGTCGGCGACCAGGTCTGCGCACTGACGCCCGGCGGCGGCTATGCGCAGTACTGCCTGGCCGACGAACGCCACTGCCTGCCGGTGCCGCGCGGCCTGGACCTGCTGTCCGCCGCCGCGATTCCCGAGAACTACTTCACCGTCTGGACCAACGTATTCGACCGTGCCCGCCTGTCCGCCGGCGAGAAATTCCTCGTCCACGGCGGCTCCAGCGGCATCGGCCTGACCGCCATCCAGCTGGCGAACGCCTTCGGCGCCGAAGTCTGGACCACCGTGGGCAACCAGCAGAAGGCGGATGCCTGCCTGAAGGCCGGCGCACACCACGCCGTGCTGTACCGCGACAAGGATTTTGAATCCGAGCTGCGCGCAGCCACCGGGGGAGCCGGGGTCGACGTGATCCTGGACATGGTGGGCGGCACCTACATCAACAAGAACCTGCGGCTGCTGGCGCTCAATGGACGGCTGGTGCAGATCGCCTTCCTGGAAGGCAGCAAGGCCGAGATCGACGCGCTGCCTATCATGATCAAGCGCCTGCAGTTCACCGGCTCCACGCTGCGCCCGCGTTCGGACGATGACAAGGGCGCCATCGCCCAATCGCTGGCCGCCAAGGTGGTGCCGCTGATGGAAAAGGGGCAATGCCTGCCGCTGATACACGAGGTCTTCCCCCTGGCCGAGGCGGCACGCGCGCACGCGCTGATGGAGAGCAGCAAGCACATCGGCAAGATCATGCTGAAGGTGCGGCAATGACCCCGCGCTTTCAGGATCAGGTCGCCATCGTCACGGGCGCGGTCGGCGGCATCGGCTCGGCCATCGTCGAGGGGTTTCTGGCCGAAGGCGGACGCGTCGGTCTCATCGACTTCAACTCGCAAGCAGGCCAGGCCTACGAGAAAGAACTCAGGAAGCGTGGCCACAAGGTCTGCTTCGTGCACGCGGATGTCTCGCATTTTGACCAATGCCAGGCCGCCTATGACCGCATCACGGAAGAGCTGGGCCCCGCGACCATCCTGGTCAACAACGTCGGCATCTCGCCCAAGACGAACGGCCGCGCGCTGAAGGTCTGGGAAATGCCCCCCGCCGAGTGGAACAACGTGGTCTCGGTAAACCTGAACAGCGTGTTCTACATGACGCACCTGGCCACGCCGCACATGGTGCGGGCGCGCCAGGGGCGCGTGATCAACATGTCGTCGGTGGCGGGCAAGGCGTACTGCGACATCGTGGCGGCGCACTACGCGGCGACCAAGGCCGGGTTGATCGGCCTGACCCGCCACTGGGCCGCCGAACTGGGCGAGCACCAGGTCACCGTGAACGGGCTGGCGCCGGGACGGATCAGCACGCCATTGCTCAAGAGCGTGCCTCAAGAGATCAATGACGCCGTCGCCGCGGTGACCGCGCTGCGGCGCCTGGGCACGCCCGAAGAAGTGGCGGACGCCTGCCTGTTCTTTGCATCCGACCAGGCGCGCTTCGTGACCGGACAGGTGTTGGATGTCGCCGGCGGATGGCTGATGACATAGCAAAAGGCCCGTTCAAGCGGAACGGGCCTTTTGCTTATGACGGGCGCCGAAGTCAGTCTTGCGCGCCCAGGCGGTAGACCACCGTATCCAGCCGGCTCACGCCCGCTGCCTGGAACTTGGGCTCCTTGTCCAGGATGTCCCGGCGGTCGATGATCGCAGCGGGCGATACACCAGAGAAAATCGCCTGCACCTCGGCATCCACCACCGAGAACGGCGGCCCCGCCATCTCTTCCTGCGGATAGTCCAGGGTGATGAGCAGGCCCCGGTACGCTGGCGACAATTGTCCGTAGACGTGGCGCACATAGTCCGCGCGCATGGCCTCGGGCAGCGCCACCAGCGCCGCGCGATCGTACACGCCGACGCAATGCGACAGCACCTGCGCATCCAGCTTGAAGATGTCGCCGCAGATGATCTCGATATTGCCCGCCACGTAGTGCCTGCCGTAGGAGGACTCGTGCGTGACGGGCCGAAGCTCGTTCTCGGCGAAGAATTGCTCCACCGCCAGTTGCGACAGCTCGGCGCCCAGCACCGGATGGCCCTGCGCGGCAAGCCAGACCATGTCCAGCGACTTGCCGCAAAGCGGCACCAGCACCTTGCCTCCCTGCGGCACGGCCAGCGCCGGCCAGTACTTCTGCAATAGCGGCGTTATCCGCGTTTGATGAAAGTGCGTGCGCCCTTCGCGCCACCGTTCCAACCAGAATTCCGCGTCCATATTTTGTCTGCTCCTCCTATGAATCCGTGCCGCGACTTCGCAGTAACGTTTCGCCCCCGGACCGGGCCGGACGCCATCAGCGTAGCCGCGCCAGGCCCCGGGGTGCTCGATCGCACGCAAAGCGGGGTCGGGGCATTGTAGTGCCCGGCTGCAGGTGACGCCCGGCCGTCGCACCGGTATGCTTGAACGCAAGCTTGCCCTCCCCCGGAACCAATGCCCGACGCCCTGCACCTCCAGGCCTTGCTAGACCAGTGCGCCGACAAGCGCGAGTCCGCGCTGGCCGAGCTCTATCGCTTGGCGTCGCCGCATCTGTTTGCGCTTGCCCGACGTATGTTGAGAGACCAGGCCGCCGCGGAGGATGTGCTGCAGGAGTGCTTCGTGATCATCTGGCGCCAGGCCGGCCAATACCGGGCGGAACGGAGCCAAGCCATGACGTGGATGACGCGCATCGTCCGAAACCGCTGCATTGATCGCCTGCGCCGTCCCGACAGGGAGGTGCCGGATCCGGACGACAGCCTGACGCTGGCCATGGCCGACGAGGGCCCCGGGCCGCTGGCGCAATTGCAAGCCAGCCAGGACGGCCGCCGCCTGGCCGACTGCATGGGGCAGCTGGAGGGCTCGCAACGCGTCGCCATCGCCATGGCCTTTTTTGATGACCTGGCGCATCCCGATATCGCGGCACGCCTCGGCACCCCGCTGGGAACAATAAAAAGCTGGATCCGCCGTGGCCTGCAACGGCTGAAAAGGTGCCTGGAATGAATTACCGCGATCCAGACCTGCAAGATCGCCTGGCCGCCGAGTACGTGCTCGGGAGCCTGCGCGCGGGTGCGCGGCGCCGCTTCGTCCGGCTGATGCGCGATGACGCGGCCCTTCGGCGCACCGTCGCCGAATGGGAAGACAGGTTGTTGCCGCTGGCGCTGGCGCTGCCGCCCGAAACACCGCCGGCGCATGTATGGACGTCGATCGCCACGCGCATCTCGCTGGTGTCCCCGGCGCCTGCCCGGACCCCGCTCTGGCGCGGCCTGGCGTGGTGGCGCGCACTGTCCGCGGGCCTGGCCACCGCCGTGGTGGTGTTGGCCTTCCTGATACTCAGTCCCTCCGCCCCGCCGGATGCTCCGCGTACCGTCGCCGTACTGTCGGGCGAAAACACGCCTGGCGCGCTGGTGGTCAATCAGCTGCCGGACCAGCGCCTGGCGGTCCAGCCCATGCAGGACCTGGCAGCCCTGGCCGATGGCCGCGCGCTGGAATTGTGGGCAATCTCGCCCGGCCAGGCGCCGCGCTCGCTAGGGCTTGTCGCCCCTGGCCAGACCACCCTGCTCAGCCCGCGCCTGCCGCCGCTGCAGGGCGACACGGTTGCCATCACGCGGGAACCGCAAGGCGGCGCGCCCAACGGCGTGCCCACCGGCCCGGTCGTGCTGAGCGGCAAGGTTATTTGATTAGGGTTTATCCCAGGCTCGGAGCTGCATCCGGCGGCCTTTCTGTCTCGTATCTCCTCATGACGGCCACACAAAAGGAGATCGTCATGAAACTGATAGCCTCGATTGCCATTGCCTGCTCCGCGCTGACGCTGTCGCCCACGTTCGCGGCCGACGTCATGGTCGGCGGCCAGGCGATGATGCCCAGCAGGACCATCGTCGCCAACGCCGTGAATTCCGCTGACCACACGACGCTGGTCGCTGCGGTCAAGGCCGCGGGTCTCGTGGATACGCTGCAAGGCAAGGGCCCGTTCACGGTCTTTGCGCCTACCAACGCAGCCTTTGGCAAACTGCCGGCCGGCACGGTCGACACGCTCGTCAAGCCCGAGAACAAGGCCACCCTGACCAAGATCCTGACTTATCACGTGGTGCCCGGAAAGCTGGACTTCGACGCGCTGGCGGCCAAGGTCAAGAAGGGAGGCGGTTCCGCCGAACTGGCCACGGTCAGCGGCGGCAAGCTCTGGGTGGCGATGAACGGCAAGCACAACCTGACCTTGAAGGACGAGAAAGGCGGCGTATCAACCATCAGCACCTATGACGTCTACCAATCCAACGGCGTGATCCACGTCATCGACACAGTGCTGATGCCCAAGTAATGCAGGCAGGCCTGCACGGATGAAGGCCCGGCACGCCCGCGGGCGCTTCATTCGCAAGGGTTCCGGTATCGTAGGGCCCGAACTGCCACCTGACCGCGCACGCGCGGTACGCTTCGCAACTGGACCCTGCCAAAAAAACCACCCGCGGCACGCGCCTTGAACATCAGGCGCGGTGAATGAAGCTGCGGATGTCGTCGGCGATCGGCACCGCGGCCAGCAGCGTCAGCAACAGCGCAAGCGGCCAGGTCGAACCGAAGCCGAAGTGGAAGAACGAGTACGCGCCCGTCACGCCGCCCACGAAGAACAAGGTGACCATCAGGCTCAGCACGATCAGCTTGCCGCGGTCGGCGCGCACGGGCGGCATGGCCTGGGCATCGCCCTTGGCCACGTTCCAGTAAAACAGCTTGCCAAATTCGATGCCGATGTCGGTCACCATGCCGGTTACGTGCGTCGTCCGGATCTCGGAGCGCGAGACCTTGGTGATCATCGCGTTCTGCAAGCCCATGATGTAGCAAAGCAGCATCACGGTGCCGGGCACATAGAACCAGCGCAGCGATTCCAGGTTGGCGCCCAGCAGGCCAAAACCCAGCAGCAGGGCCGCCTCGAGCAAGAGCGGCAAGGCATATTCGCTGGCCAGCCGGGACCTGCGCCCGAAGTTGATCAGGAAAGCGGAGCTTGCCGCCCCGGCCAGAAAGGAAATCAGCGCGGCCAGTCCTTGCACCACCACCACCACGCCGCCCAGCGCCATGTGATCCGCCATCATCGACACGATGCCCGACATGTGCGATGTGTACTGCTGGACGGCCAGGAAGCCTCCGGCGTTTACCGCGCCCGCGGTGAAGGTCAGGAAATAGGCAAGATGCCTGTTGGCTTGCGGACTGCGGCTGACGGCCGTCAGCCGGCGCAGATACGGAATGGCCACGCTTGTCCCTTCAAAACAAGAACGTACTCACTGCGATGTGGATCACATTCTAGTCGGCGCGGGCACGGAATGATCAAGGCTTGGCGACGGGAAAGTACATGCCGCCCAGGCTCCCGTTGTGCCCGCAGTAAGGCGGGCCCATACCGGACTTCCCGCCGGCCGGCGGGTTCTCGGCAATATTCACGGCCGCTCCCTTGCGGGTGAGCGTCAGCGTCCAGCCCTCGGCCTGCGGATCCTCGACGACCAGGGTGTTGCCCTTCACGGTGCCGATGCCGCTGACATCGCAAACCCAGCGGCCATTCTGCGGGTGCGCCGCCGACCCGTCGAACAACAGCCGCCCGTCGGCCTGCTTCTTGACCGAGAACCCTCCCGCCAGGTTCTCCCATTCTCCTTCGAAGCCATTGCGTCGTTTGAAAGACAGCGATGCCAGAAAGGCGTCCCTGTACTTCATCCGGTCGGCCAACTCCTCGGGCGGCGTACCGCTGCCGAACGGATTGGCGTAGGCCTCGTCCCGCACCTGCACGAAGTAGCGCTGGTCTTCCGTCAGCGCCTTGGCGGCTGCGGAATCCAAGGATTTCCTTGCCCTGGTGTAGAGCTTGGCAATGCTGGCGTCCTGCGCCGCCAGCGCGCCATCGGCGCAGATCGCCTTTTCGACGTCCGTCCGCGCCCGGGCGCAGTCAAACGACGGCTTCCCGGCAGCCCAGACGGGCATCGCGGCAAGGGCTAACAAGAGCGCCGGCACATAGGCATGGCGTTTCATAGGGAAAACTCCCGCAGGTTGGCGACGCGCTCGGCTAGGCCGTCCGCGCCAAGGTAGTGGCCCAGCTTGCCCGCGCGCACGCGCCGCAGGTCTTCCTGGTAGCTACTGGTCATCGAATCCCGGGTTTCGGCATAGGCGGCGGCAACGGCCTCGCCCCCCGCTTGCGCCACCAGGCGCGCGGCTTCGGGCGAGCCGCAAGCGACACATCGCGCCACGCCCAACGCGTCGGCAACGGCACCGTGTTCCAGCAGCCGCGCCACCAGTTCCGGAACAGGCTTGCGGTCGAAGCGGTGGATCGCCGTGGCGCTGACCGGCGAGCCCGCGTCCAGCAAGGCCTGGGCCGCGGCGTAAGCGTGCTGCATCAGGGCGACGTCCACCGCTTGCGCGCTGCCGCGCAGCGGAAGGTCAAGGCGCACCCCTTGCGCCGCGAGCTGGCGCACCAGCGCGGCATCATCGTGGGCCAGCGCATGCTGCAAGGCCAGGCTGGCAACCCCCGGCGAATCGGCCAGCGTCCCGGCCGCCAAGGGGCCGCGCCAGTCCACCAGCGCGCGCCGGTAGAACGCGGCCAGCTTGTCCGCCAGCGCTTGCGGCATGCCGTGATCCGACACGCGCTCGTCCAGGTATTCCAGCACCCGCACGCCGGGGCTGTCCTCGTCCGTCTCCGGGTCCGTCTCCAGGCACAGCGCGGCAAACGCGCTGTACAGGTCTGGAGCAATGGTCGCGATGCCGTCCTGCTGCAAGGCATGCGTCCAGCCCGGCAAGCCTTGCTTCCATGCGACGACGCTGCCCGCGCGGGGGCCAGGCTCCATCGCCAGATAGATGCGGTCGCAGTATTCAAAGCCGCCGATCGGCAGGTAGCGCAGCTTGCCGTTCCAGGTTTCGCCGTCCTCGGAGGCGGCCTCTTCGGCGCACTCCTGCTCGTGTTCGATCCAGCCTTGGAGGTCACGATAGTGATCGCTGCCGTCGTAGAACAACTCGGCCCAGCTCAGGGCCTCTTCGTTGCCGTCCATCCGCGCGCGCAAGTCGTACGCCAGTTCTCCGCCCGAGGTCAGGCGCCACAGGTCCAGCAAGGCCTGCGGCAAAGGGCCCTCGCATGCGGCCTCGATCTCCGCGATGCGCGCATCGGGCAAGGGCGGCTGCACACCGATCAGCACGCGGTCCGCGAACACCGCAATGCCATGCTCGCGCAAGGCCTGCAGTTCTTCGGGAGAAAAAACGTCGCTCATGTCGAATCTTCAGGAATGGGACTGCTGCGATTCTACTAGCGGGCAGACCGCCACGATAAGATGGCCGCCCGCAGTGATTGCACGGAGATCGCCCTTGGCTTTCCACACGAGAATGTATGACGTCTATCTGGTCCTGACGGGCGCGGCGGCGGCTCGCCCGTGGGCCACCGACGCCTGGCTGCCCGTGGCGCAGGCGCTCGCGCCATTTACCGGATCGGCGCGCGGCAAACCCGCGGTTCGTTGCTCGCAGATCGACAAGGGCACGCGCAAGAGCGCCAAGTTCGGCAGGCTGGGATGGAATGCGGAGTCGCATCGCAAGTGGACGCACGATGCGCCGGACGCGGCGCCGTGGATATTCCTGGGCGCGGAGGCGTGGGCGCCATCGTGGAATCAGTGCGAGAAGGACAACCAGGCGCCGGACTGCTACGTGTCCTTGTCGACGCCCGCCGTCGTGGGCCTGGACCAGCCCCTTCGGTTCGGCGGCAAGCTCCTGGTGGCGCTGGCCGCCGATGCGCCCGAAGACATGAAAGCGCAACTGCGCGACACCATCATCGCCGTCGCGCGTGAGCTGGACAGCCCCCTGGCCGTCCACCAGCTGCGGCCTTGGGGCAAAGCCTCATATGGCGGATTCACCGGAGCCATGAATGACCTCGGCATCGTGGGGCTGTTCAAGGCGGAGAACCCTCATGAACGGCCACTGGACCTGACGGCCTTCAACGAAACCTGGTCGCCGGTCCACCCCTGAACGCAGCCGGAGTCAGGCCACGCCCGATTCGCCCAGTTGCTGGCGCCGGTACTCGCCCTGGCGCACATGCATCCAGCCCGGGTATTCCGGCGGAAGCGCGCTGACCTTGTCGAGTGTCGCCAGTTCCTCTTGTGTCAGCTTGATGCCGGTGGCGGCCAGGTTGTCTTCGAGCTGGTCCACGCGCTTTGCGCCGATGATGACGCTGGTCACCACTTGCTGGTGCAGCAGCCAGGCCAGCGCCACCTGCGCGACCGACACGCCGCGCGCATCCGCCACCCGCCTCAAGGCGTCGATGCTGTCATAGGCGCGGTCCTGGTCCACGGGCGGGAAGTCGAACGCGGCGCGGCGGCTGCCGGCCTCGGCCTGGCCGTCGCGGCCGTACTTGCCGCTAAGCAGGCCGCCCGCCAGCGGGCTCCATACCATCAGGCCGACGCCTTCGCTTTGCAGCATGGGCACCAGCTCCCGTTCCAGGTCGCGGCCCGCGATCGTGTAGTAGGCCTGCAGCGACTCAAAGCGCGCCAGCCCCAGGCGCTCGGCAATGCCCAGCGCCTTCATGATCTGCCAGGCCGCCCAGTTGGAAACACCCACGTAGCGCACGTGGCCGTGCTGCACCAGATTGTCGAGCGCCCGCACCGTTTCCTCCACGGGCGTCGCCGGGTCGAAACCGTGGATCTGATAGAGGTCGATGTGGTCCAGCTGCAAGCGCGACAGGCTCTTCTTGACGCTGTCCAGGATGTGAAAGCGGGAGTTGCCCCGGGCGTTCACGCCGGCGCCGGTCGGACCGAATACCTTGGTGGCGACGACGACGTCGTCGCGCGCGACCTTCAGGTCGCGCAGGGCCTGACCGGTGATGATTTCCGAATGGCCCTCGGAATACACGTCTGCCGTGTCGATGAAATTGACCCCGGCGTCCAGGGCTCTGCCGACCAGCCGGTTGGCGTCCTCCTGCTGCAAATTGCCGATCTTGCTCCAGAGCTCGCCTTCGCCGCCGAAGGTCATGGTGCCCAGGCACAGCTCCGAGACGAACAGACCCGTGCTTCCGAATTTCTTGTATCGCATGATTGCGCTCCTTCAGGGGCCAGGCGGGCGCGCCGGTCCCGGGATGGGATGCCGCTGCGGCTGCCTGCCGGTGTGGACACAGTATGCGTCCGGGGGTTGGCGGGCACGCTGCTCGATCCTGCCCTTTTTTTGCCTGATCCTCTGGCGCGTCCACCGCCGCCTCGACGCCAGCTCATTCCTCCGGATTTTCTGCCCATTCCTCCACACCATGGACTTCCCCCTGCTCCGCGGCCTCTTCAAGGCATACACTGGCAGGCACCTAATCCTCTGCTGCTCCGCCGGCTCCCGCGCGCGGGGCGGCGCGCTACCGGAGCCCCCATGCCACTGACACCCGCCCACTCGGGCAATCACGCCGGCGCCGGCCTGGACACCGCGTACGAACCCGCGCGACGCGAGCTGCTATGCACGCTGGAACGCATGACCGGAACCCTCGAAGGTTCCCTGGACACGCCCATCGAAGGCCTGTTCCTGCACCGCCTGTCACAGCCCACCGGCGCCAAGCCGGGCCTGCAGAAAGCCGCGCTGGCAGTCATTGCCCAAGGATCGAAGCGCTTGTTCATCGGCGACGAGACCTACGAGTACGACCCCTTCCACTACCTGATCTCCTCGGTGGACCTGCCTGTGGTGGCCAAGGTGTCGGTCGCCAGTCCCACCTTGCCTTATCTGGGCCTGCGGCTGGACCTGAACGCGGAGGAGATCACCGAGCTGATCAGCGACGAGAACCTGCCACCGCTGCTGCCGGCCGAAGCGTCGCGCGCCCTGTGCGTGAATCCGCTGGGCGGCACGCTGCTGGATGTGGTGCTGCGCCTGTTGCGGCTGCTGGACGCGCCGCGCGACATCCCCATCCTGGCGCCCATGATCAAGCGCGAGCTCCTGTACCGTTTACTGATGAACGGCCAGGGAGTCGTGCTGCGGCAGACGGTCTTGCAGGACAGCCAGCTCAACCGCGTGGCCAAGGCCATCCGCATCCTGCGCGACAACTACGCGCAGCCCTTGCGCGTGGAGGAAATCGCCCGCGACGTGCATATGAGCGTGTCGTCGCTGCACCATCATTTCAAGCAGGCCACGGCCATGAGCCCGCTGCAATACCAGAAACACTTGCGCCTGCAGGAGGCGCGCCGGCTCATGCTGACCGACGACGCCGGCGTGGCGCTCGCGGCGCACGCGGTCGGCTATGAAAGCTCGTCGCAGTTCAGCCGCGAGTACAGCCGGCTGTTCGGTGCTCCGCCCCTGCGCGACAAGCAGCGCTGGAAGGACGAAACCAGCGCGGTACCCGCCTGATAGTCCCGGAAGGGCATCTACGGGATTGCCCTAATTCTTGATTTGACAACGTTACCATTAGACTTCGGCCATCGAATGACAACGTTGTCAAAATCCTGAATTTATCTCGGCGGCCGCATGAATCCTTTCCTGGAAACCCTGCTCGACACCCCCCTGGACGATACCTACCGGGGCGTGCCTCCCGGTGACGACGCGATCCCGCTGCGGGCGGTGGCCACCCGGCGGTGGCAACCCAGGAGCGGCAACATGGCCCTGCCCGTCCTGACGCTGGATGAAGCCGCCTTCGCCCACAACGTGGACCAGATCTTCGGGTACGCCCGCAGCCATGGCGCCGCGTTGGCGCCGCATGCCAAGACCCCGATGTCGCCGCAGATCGTGCAGCGCCTGCTTGACGCCGGCGCCTGGGGCGCCACGGTCGCCAACTTGCAACAGGCCGCCGTGCTGCTGCGCGCCGGCGTGCGCCGGCTGATGCTGGGCAACGAAATCGGCGGTCCGGCCAGCGGCGCCCGCCTGGGCAAGCTGCTGGCCGCCTATCCCGATGCGCGCATGCTGATGTTCGCGGATTCGCCGGAGACGGTGCGGTCGCTGGCGGCCGCAGCCGAACAGGCGGGCCGTCCCGCCGAGGTCCTGGTTGAAATCGGCGGCGGCCGCGCCGGCGCCCGCGACGACGCGGCGGTCGCCGCCATCCTGGACGCCATCGGCGCGCACCCGGCCAGGCTGGCGCTGGCCGGCGTCGCCACGTATGAAGGCGCCGTCGCCACATCGGACGCGGCGGTCACCGCGAAGAACATCGCCGCGCTGATGGAGCGGGCCGCAAAGGCATTCCGGCAGGTGCGCGCCTTGGCGCCGGACACGCCGCTGGTGTTCACCGCGGGCGGCTCCGCCTTCTTCGACCAGGTCACCCAGGCCGCAAAACCCTTGCTGGAGCAGGATGGCAACGCGCAGCTGGTGCTGCGCAGCGGCGCCATCTTCTTCCATGACCACGGCACGTACCAGCGGGCCCTGAAGGCCATGGACGCCCGTGCAGGCTTTACCGTCGACGGCCAGGCGCGCCATGCCGCCACTGACTTCCAACCCGCCTTGCGCCTGTGGGGCGAAGTGCTCTCCCGCCCGGAACCCGGGCTGGCCATCTGCGGCTTCGGCATGCGCGACGTGTCCTACGACCAGGACCTGCCCATGCCGCTGGCGGCCTTTCGCGACGGCGCCCCCCTGCCCGGCTGGGACCCGCAGGCGCGCGTCACGCGGCTGAACGATCAGCACGCCTTCCTGGCCATCGCGCCGGACAGCGCGCTGGCGCCCGGCGATGTCATCGAGTTCGGGATTTCGCATCCCTGCACCTGTCTGGACCGCTGGCGCGTCTTCTTCGGCCTGGACGCCGAGGGCCGCGTGCAATCCGCCTACCGCACGTTCTTCGGGTAAGCCATGCAACAGCTGAATTTCCAACAGGTCTGGCGCTATCGCGAACAGCTCTGGGAAGGCATCCAGGTCACCCTGGAACTGACCGTCATCGCCGTGATCGCCGGGCTGGTGATCGGGCTGGCCGGCGCCCTGCTCACGCGCCACGGTCCCAAGCCCGTCAAGCTGGCGCTGCGCGCGTATGTCGAGGTATTCCGCAATACCCCCTCGCTGATCCAGCTGTTCGTGGTGTTCTTCGTGCTGCCGGGCCTGGGGCTGCGCATGCCGCCCTTCGTCGCCGCGGCGCTGGCGCTCAGCCTGTATTTCGGCGCCTACGCCATCGAAATCCTGCGCGCCGGCCTGGACTCGATTCCGCGCAGCCAGATCGAAGCCGGCCACTGCCTGGGCCTGAGCACCTGGCAGGTTTATCGCCACATCGTGCTGGCGCCAGCCCTGCGCAATATCTATCCCGCCCTGGGAACACAGCTGGTCATCCTGCTGCTGGGCACATCACTGGCATCACAGGTGTCGGCGGAAGACCTGTTCCACGCCGGCAGCTTCATCGAAAGCCGCACTTTCCGCAGCTTCGAAGTCTATGCCGTCATCTGCGGCATCTATTTCACGCTGGTGCTCGCCACCAAGGCCTTGCTGGCGCTGGCCGGCAGCCTGGCCTTCACCTGGCCGGTGCGCCGCTAGGAGCCGCAAGCATGCGTACGTTTTCCCTGACAGATTTCGCGTCCCTGGTCAGCGCGCTGCAATGGACGGTAGCGCTGGTGCTCATCGCGCTGGCCATCGGCGCCCCCCTGGGCCTGGGCCTGGCGCTCTTGCGCGGCCATCGCGCCGCGCCGCTGCGCTGGCTGGCGGCAGCCTTGCAGCAGCTGGTTCAAGGCGTGCCGCTGCTGGGCCTGCTGATGTTCTTCTACTTCGGCATGCCGGTGTTCCTGGGCATCGAAGTGCCCGCGCTGACCGCCGTCAGCGTCGCCTTCATCATCTACACGGCGGCCTTCCTGGGCCAGATCTGGTACGGCGGCATCCAGGCGGTCAAGCACGAACAATGGGAAGCAGCCGCCTGCCTGGGCCTGTCCAAATGGCATCAGTTCCGCCACGTGATCGCGCCCCAGGCGCTGCGCCTGTCGCTGCCGCCCACCGTGGGTTTCCTGGTGCAGCTCATCAAGGGCACCTCGCTGGCTTCCGTGGTGGGCTTCGTTGAACTGGCGCGGGCCGGGCAGATCGCCAGCGCCGCCACTTTCCAGCCCCTGCTTGTCTATTCCTGCGTCGCGTTGCTGTACTTCGCGGCGTGCCTGCCCCTGACGATGTGGGCGCGTAACCTGGAGGGCCGCTTCCATGGCGCTCGTTGAAGTCTCCAATATTCACAAACGCTTCGGGGCCAATGCGGTGCTCAACGGCGTCTCGCTGGAAGTGAACGAAGGCGAAATCGTCACCATCATCGGCCGCTCCGGCTCGGGCAAGTCCACCTTGCTGCGTTGCCTGAACGCGCTGGAGACGGTGGACGACGGCGAGATCCGCATCGGCGGCGAGCATGTCCACGCCGGCATGCCCGGCCTGCGCCAGTTCCGCCAGCGCGTGGGCATCGTGTTCCAGCAATTCAACCTGTTCCCGCACCTGAACGTCGAGCGCAACATCACGCTGGCGCCCACGCTCAACGGCAAGATTCCCAAATCGCAGGGCCGCGCGCTTGCGCTGGATGTGCTGCGCCGGGTCGGCCTGGCCGAGAAGATCGACGCCTATCCGGCCTTGCTCTCGGGCGGCCAGCAGCAGCGCGTGGCGATTGCCCGCTGCCTGGCCATGTCGCCCGAGCTGATGCTGTTCGATGAAGTCACGTCGGCGCTGGACCCCGAGCTGGTGGGCGAAGTGCTGAAGGTCATGGAAGACATGGCGCGGCTAGGCATGACGATGGTGCTGGTCACGCATGAAATGGCGTTCGCCCGCAACGTCGCGTCCAAGGTCGTCTTCATGCATCAGGGCCGGGTGTGGGAACAGGGCCCGCCCGCCGAACTCTTCGCCAATCCCCAAACCCCCGAGCTGCGCCAGTTCATCGGCACGGCCTCGCCTTCCACTCACTAAGGCATCCGCCACTGGAGTCATCGCATGAAACTGTACGCCAAGCTGGCCGCCGCAGCGGCCGTCTGTCTCTCTCTGGCAGCCCCTGCCTCGGCCGCCGACAAACTGCAGGATGTCCTGGGCGCCGGCAAGCTGCGCGTAGGCGTGCTGATGGACGCCGCACCCTGGGGCTTCAAGGACGCCAAGGGCGAAGCAGCCGGCCTGGACATCGACATGGCCAAGCTGATGGCCGCCGACATGGGCGTCAAGCTGGAACTGGTGCAAGTCACCGGCGCCAGCCGCATTCCCAGCCTGCTCGCGGGCAAGGTCGACGTGCTGATCGCAGCCGCCGGCGCCACGCCGGAACGCGCTCAGCAGGTCATGTTCTCGCAGCCCTATGCCGCCGTGAACCTGGGCGTCTACGGGGGAGAAGGCCTGCCGCAAGCCAAGACCGTGGATGACCTGAAGGGACGCAGCATCGCGGTCGCCAAGGGTTCGACGCTGGACATCTGGCTCACCGACAACGCGCCGGGCGCCAAGCTGGTTCGCTTTGAAGACACGCCTTCGGCCGTGGCCGCCTACCTGGCGGGCCAGTCGGAATCGTTCGCCGAGAACAGCGCCATCGCGCTCAAGGTCTCCGAAGACAACCCCGCCAAGGCGCCCCATCTCAAGTTCCTGATCCGCCAGTCGCCGGCCCACGCCGCCGTGCAGCAAGGGCAGCAAAACCTGCTGAACTGGATCAACACCTTCCTTTTCGCCAACCGCCTGAACGGCAAGCTGCCGGCCTTGCAGGAAAAGTGGTTCAAGGAAGCCCAGACGCTGCCGCAGATGTAATCCGGGCCTGCGCCCCCAAACAAGGACTCTCATGATCAAACGCTTCAAATCCGGCTCGCGCATGAGCCAGGCCGTGTCGTACAACGGCTTCGTATTCATCGCCGGCCAGGTCGCCGACAACCGCCAGGGCTCGCTGGAATCGCAAACCCGCGAAGTGCTGGCCAAGATCGAAGCGCTGCTGGCGGAAGCCGGCAGCGACAAGTCGCACCTGCTTGCCGTGGACGTATTTCTGCCCGCCATTGGCGACTTCGACGCCATGAACCGCGTCTACGACGCCTGGATCGACCCCGCCAACCCTCCCGCCCGCGCCTGCGTCGAGGCCCGCCTGGCCGACCCCGACCTGCGGGTCGAGATGACCGCCGTCGCCGCCTTGCGCTAAGGCGCGGCCTGCGCCGGCGCTCCGACTCTCCGATCCACTTTCGCGCCGCTACCCGCGGCGCCGCTGCTTCCCTACATGCATACCGGCCTGTTTCACGAGATTGATTTTGACGCCGACGGCAAGGCGCTCAGCTTCCTGGGCACCCCCTATTCTGTGGACCGCTCGCCTTACTACCAGATCAAGACCCCCGTCTGCCGCATCCGCAACGGCCATGGCCCGCGGGTGCTGCTCATGGCCGGCAACCACGGCGACGAATACGAAGGCGAGATCGCCCTGAGCCGGCTGATCCGCCGGCTGGACCCGTCGCGCATGCGCGGCGAAGTCACCATCCTGCCGCTGGCCAACCTGCCCGCCGTGATGGCGGCCCGCAGGCGCTCGCCCCTGGACAATGGCAATCTCAACCGGGCCTTCCCCGGACTGCCCGGCGGCACGCCCACCGAACGGCTTGCTCACTTCCTGGAGCATGAACTCTTCCCGCGCCATGACATCGTGTTCGACATCCATTCCGGCGGCACCTCGATGGCGCATCTGCCCACTGCCCTGATCGAGCGGCAGGATTCGCCCGAGCGCATGGCCCGGGCGCTGGACCTGATGGGTTCGCTGGGCATGGGCCACGCCTTTGTCGCCACGAATGGCCGCGACGCGCCCACGTCCATGGCGGCGGCGGCGCGCGCGGGCGCGATCGGCATCAGCGGGGAATTCGGCGGCGGCGGCACGCTGACCCCCGCAACGCTGGCCGCCACGCAGCGCGCCATCGACGGCCTGCTGCAAAATCTGGGCGTGACGGACGCGCCGGTGCTCGGTCCGCATGAGCCCGCCGCGGCCGGCATGCAACTGCTGGAACTGAACAGCCACGAGCAGAATATCTTCGCCACCCGCCGCGGCTGGTTCGAGCCCGCCGTCGACATCGGCGCCGAGGTCCGCGCGGGCGACATCGCCGGCTACTACCACGACCTCAACCAACTGGGCGCCGAGGAAGAAGTCCTGCGCTTCCGGGTATCGGGTATCGTCATTTCGCGGCGGCTGCATACCGACTGCGAATCGGGCGACAGCCTGATCCAGGTCGCGCATCCGGTCAGTCTGACTGATATCCTGACGCCTGCCGCCTGACCCCGGAACACTCCAAAGAGAACGCATGACCACCCGGCCCGCGCCCCCTTCCGCTCCCACCTATGACGACGTGCTGCGCGTGCGGCCCGAAGGAGCCGTCGCTCCCGCGCGCACGCATGCTCCCGCAAAGCCCCCGCGCATCGAGGAAGTGGCCCGGCTGGCGGGCGTGTCTCCCATCACCGTGTCGCGGGCCTTGCGCCAGCCGGAGAAAGTGGCCCAGGAAAAGCGCGACCGCATTCTGCAGGCCGTGGCCCAGACAGGCTATGCCTCGAATCCCCATGCGCGAGCCCTGCGTTCCGGGCATTCCAGCGTGGTGGCGGCCTTCGTGTCCAATATCCTCAGCCAGCAATTCGCGCTGGCCGTGCAAGGCTGCGCCGAAGTGCTGGAACCGCAGGGCTACCAGCTCATGGTGGGACAGACTTCATATTCCTACGCCAAGGAAACCAGCATGATTGCGTCGCTGCGGGCCCTGCGCCCCGCCGCGGTGCTGTTCACCGGCGTCATCGAGCTAGAAGAAAACCGGCAGTCGCTGCGCGAGCTGGGCATACCCGTCATGGAAACCTGGGCCTATCCGCGAGACCCCATCGACATGCTGGTCGGCTTTTCCAACTATGACGGCGGCTTCATGGCCGCGCGCCATCTGGCCGAAAAAGGCTACCGGCGCGTCGCGTTCGTGGCGCGCCAGGGCGGGCGCGGCGAGCTGCGCCGCCAAGGGTTCAACGCCGCCGCGGCCCAATATGGCGTGCAGGTGGTGGCGGAGCTGGCCGTGGACAATGCGCAAACCATCGCCGACGGACGCGCCGCGCTTGCCCGCCTGCTCGCCCAGGGCGAGGCCTTCGACGCCGTATTCTGCGCCAACGACCTGCTGGCCGTGGGCGCACTGTTCGAGGCGCGCGACCGCAAGCTCGCCATTCCCCGGGACATCGCCATTCTTGGCTTCGGCGATACCGATATCGCCAGCGAAATCGAGCCCGGACTCACCACGATCGGCGTCGACAGCCGCAAGCTTGGCGCGCGCGCCGGCCAGCTGCTGCTCCAGCGCCTGAACGGCGAAATGCCGGGCGCGCGGCAGGAAGTGTTTCCGCTGACGCTCAACGCGCGCGCCAGCGTCTAAGGCACGAACGAGGCCCCATCCCGGATGGACAGGCCCTGGGCCGCGCTTATTCGTCGAACACGATCCGCATCCCAGGCAGGCCCACCCCTTCCAGCGCGGTGCTCCATGTCTCGCCCGCATGCACGGGATAGGCCTTGGTCAGCGTGCCGGTCGTGACCAGTTCGCCGGCCTGGATCGCCTCGCCCGCCGGGCGATCGGCCACCACCGCGAGCAGATGCGCCAGCGCCGCCAACGGATTCCCCAGCACATTTGCGCCGCACCCGGTCTCGCGCCGGATGCAGTTGCAGGACAGTTCCACCCTGAACCGCTGCAGCTGATCGATCAGGTCCGGCCCCAGCTTGGCCGGATCTTCCCGCGCGCCGACAAACAGCGCGCCGTGCAAGGCGTTGTCCGCCACGGTATCGGCCGCCTGGAATTGCCAGGCCGGAAAGTGCGACTGCACCAGTTCAAAACCATGGGCAATCCAGTCCACGCAGGCCAGGATCCTGGCCAGGTCCCGGGTCTGCGGTGGCGCGGCGTGGAAATGCAGCACGATCTCCGGCTCAATGCGCGGCTCGACATAGCGGTCCAGCCTGCAATGGACCTCGCCGCTGTCGCTCTGCGTGGTGGTGTGTTCATAGACGCGGCCCCACACGGGGAAATCCACGCCCAGCGCAGCCCACATGGCCGGATTCGTGAATCCGATCTTGCGGCCGACCGCAAGCGCGCCCTCCGCCAATCGCGCCTCGTGCAGCCTGGCCGCCACGTCATAGGCATCGGCCAGGTTGAAGCGGGGATATCTTGCCGTGATGGGCGAGACGGACAAGGCGCCGTCCTGCGCGGCCTTGATTTCGCGGGCGAGCGCAAGCGGATCGAATGACATGGCGGCGGCTCCTCTGCCTTGGGTTCCACCGACTTTAAAAGGAAAAGCGGCTTCGCGGCGAGAGCGTGCCGCTGCGCATTGCGGACTTCCCTCCTTTCTTTACCCATGTCCTCATGGCCGTGGCCGTAATATGCTCGGCCTGACGTCCACCATCCAGAACGGCGAGGAAACTGCATGCACGACTTGAATGACCTTTACTACTTCGTCCAGGTCGTGAAACACGGCGGATTCGCGCCCGCCGGACGGACGCTGAACATCCCCAAATCCCGGCTCAGCCGGCGCATCGCCTTGCTGGAAGACCGCCTTGGCGTGCGCCTGATCCAGCGCTCCACCCGCACGTTCGCAGTGACCGAGCTGGGCCAGGAGTACTTCGACCAGTGTCTGGCGATGCTGGCCGGCGCGGAAGCGGCGCAGGAGGTCATCGACCGCACGCACGCGGAGCCGCAGGGCACGATCCGCATGGCCGCCCCGCCCGCGCTGATCTACTACTTCCTGGGCGATGTGGTGGCGCGCTTCATGGAGAAATGCCCCAAGGTGAACGTCTACCTGAAGAGTTTCAGCCGCCCGGTGGACGTCCTGCGCGAGGGCTTCGATCTGGCGGTGCGGGTGCGTTTTGGCCCGATCGAGAGCAGCGACCTGGTCATGAAGAACCTGGGCATGAGCTGCCAGAGCCTGGTCGCCAGCCCGGCGCTGGCGCGCACGCTGCCCGATCCCTCCGATCTGCTGCGGATCAGCCAGCAGCCTACGCTGGCGCTGGGCACGGAGCAGCGCGAATGCCAATGGCGGCTGCACGGCCCCGCCAATGCCCGCCAGGTCGTGCCCTTTGCCCCCAGGCTGGTGACGGACGACATGCTGGCCTTGAAACAGGCAGCCCTGCGGGGCGTAGGCATTGTGGCCCTGCCCTTGCTGATGATCCGCGAAGAGCTGGAGGCCGGCACGCTCGTCGTGGTGGGCGCTCCCTGGCAACCGGAGCCCGGCAGCGTGCATGCCGTGTTCCCATCGCGCCGGGGCCTATTGCCAGCGGTAAGGGAACTTCTGGATTTCATGGGCGCGGAGTATCGTGAAAACGCCCGGCGCGAAGCCGATACACAGGCGCGTCTCGGGATTCCCACGTTGACACCGTCTCATTCATTGTCCGATTTATAGAACGATGAGGCTCGCGCTGACAGTCTAGCGGCCCAATTGGTTTGAATTTAGGATTCTGTCTACGCAATCAGCGTTCTTTCAGCGCCGCGCTACCCAGCGCGACAGACCGACCTACCAAGGAATAAGCCATGACCAAGCCCTACGTAAAGCTCGACAAGACCCAAGCCGCCGTTCTGCTGGTGGACCACCAGGCCGGCCTGCTGTCCCTGGTGCGCGACTTCCAGCCCGACCAGTTCAAGAACAACGTGCTGGCCCTGGCCGATCTGGCCGAATACTTCAAGCTGCCCACCATCCTGACCACCAGCTTCGAGGACGGCCCCAACGGCCCGCTGGTCCAGGAACTGAAGGACAAATTCCCCAAGGCCCCTTACATCGCCCGCCCCGGCAACATCAACGCCTGGGACAACGAGGACTTCGTCAAGGCCGTCAAGGCCACCGGCAAGAAGCAACTGATCATCGCTGGCGTGGTCACCGAAGTCTGCGTCGCCTTCCCGGCGCTGTCGGCCCTGGAAGAAGGGTTCGACGTGTTCGTCGTCACCGACGCTTCGGGCACCTTCAATGAAGTCACCCGCAACGCTGCCTGGAGCCGCATGGAACAAGCCGGCGCGCAGCTGATGTCGTGGTTCGGCGTCGCGTGCGAACTGCACCGCGACTGGCGCAATGACGTGGAAGGCCTGGGCACCCTGTTCGCCAACCACATCCCCGACTATCGCAACCTGATGGCGTCGTACTCGACGGTCAAGGCGTCCAAGTAATCCAGGCTGGCCTGCGCGCCCGATCCAGATCATCGGGCGCGCAGTGCGGGCGCGGCTGAAAGATGGCCCAGGCATGCCTGGGCCGGAAGCTGGCTACTTCTTGCTGGCGAAGGGATATGCCTGCTGCGCCAGGAAGGTCCCGGGCATGTCGTTGTCCAGGATGCCGTAGTTCTCCGGCAGGCGGTTGCCAACGCCGCGCACGGCGGTGCCGAAGATATAGTCGATGAACGAGAAATGCGCCGCGTAGTTCTTGTCGATCGCCTCGGTGTCCGACGAGTGATGCCAGTGATGGAAGTCCGGCGTCACGATGATGTAGCGCAGCCAGCCCCAGGGCAGCTTCACGTTGGAATGGATCAGCACCGCCTGGAATCCGACGATGATGATGTAGGCGTCCAGCACCGACTTGGAAAATCCCAGTACGAAAAGCACGCCCAGCACCGCCACGCGGGTGATCAGCAGCTCGACAATGTGCAGGCGCGAGCCGGCCAGCCAGTCCAGCGTGCGCGTGCTGTGATGCACGGCGTGGAAACGCCACATGAATGGCACCTCGTGATAGATCCGGTGCGCGGCGTACTGCGCCAGGTCGGCCACCAGCACCGCCACGAACAGCTCCAGCAGGTAGGGCATGGACTGGATGGCGGCCTGCAGCGGCTCATAGGCCGCCCAGGAAAACAGGCGATGGATAAAGAAGTTGATGCACAGCAGCACCGCGCCCACCGACAGGTGGTTGAACAGGAAGTGCTTCATGTCCACCTGCCATTCGCCGCGGAACACCGGCTGCCCCGGATACAGCGGCGTCAGCTTCTCGAAGATGATGAAGACCGTGCTGGACGCCAGCAGGTCCAGGATGAACCAGTCCAGGCCAAGATAGGGGTGGTTGCCCGTGTTGGACGTGGTCACCACGACCTGGCTACCGCCCGCCGCCACCGCGCAGCAGACCAGAACGAAGGCCGAGATATTCAACCAGCGTTGGCGGCCCAGGATCGTATTGGCCAGTGCGATCGAGCCGGACACCAGCAGCGCGCCGAACAGCAGGGTGCGCATTGCTTCCACGGAATAGAACGCGCGCAGCTCCGGCGTGGTCAGATAGGCCGGAAAGTGGAACGCCAGGACTCCCAGCACGGCCAGGATGGCCAGAAACAGCGCAATCACGCCGCTCATCATCCCCGTACCAGGGTGGATGCGTCCGTCCTGCCTGAAAAGTTCGAAGACCTGCCGATAGATGGGCGCGCGCTGTTTCATTTCACTTTTATGGCTATCCACGGGGAAGCGAGTGTATCGCCGGGGACGGAACACCCTGTAATGAAACGTGAGCATGAACGACAGAATGGATCCTTTCGCGCCCGGCCTTGCGCGCCGTCAATGGCGCGCGCCTGGCGTCCGGCCCCGAGGTTGACAAGGCGCGGGCGTTGGCGTGTCATGGAATTGACGCTGATGAAGCGTCTTGCATGGCGCATCATCGGTCCCGTCAACCGGTTCCCAAAGAGGCCCCTATGTTCCCTGAATACCGCCAACTCATCACCCAGTTGAAATCCGAAAACGCCCACTTTTCGGCCCTGTTCCAGCGGCACAACGACCTGGACCAGGAAATCAAGAACATGGAAGACGGCATCGTGCCGTCCTCGGGCACCAATATCGAAGTGCTGAAGAAGGAAAAGCTGCAGCTCAAGGACAAACTGTATGGCTTGCTGAAGGCGGCCGACCAGAACGGCAGCTAGCGCGCCCGGGCCCGGGCAGCGTCAGTTCCAGCCCGCGCCTTTGACGACGGCCGCGTACTTCGCCAGTCCAGAACGGAAGTACGCCCCCGTCCGCCCGATCGGCAGCAGGACGATCCCCTTGCTCGGCTCAGGCAGGGCACATCCAGATTTGCTAAACAACGATTAGCATCTTTAGTTTTTCTAATTCCCCCGTGAAAGCTAGTCTGTCGCCCTGCTCACAAGGTGCGATATGGCGACAGCCTTCATTCCCGGATTCCTGCTTGGCCTGAGCCTGATCGTGGCGATCGGCGCGCAGAACGCCTTCGTCCTGCGCCAGGGACTGCGCCAGGAACACGTCTTTGCCGTCTGCCTGGCCTGCGCCCTGTCGGACGCCGTTCTCATCGCCGCCGGCGTGGCGGGCTTCGGCATGGCCGTAGACGCCCTGCCCTGGCTGGAACCCGCCATGCGCTATGGCGGCGCGCTGTTCCTGTTCGCTTACGCGGCGCGCAGCCTGCATTCGGCGCTGCGCAGGCGTCACGGCCATCTGGCGCCCTCGTCCCGCCACGCCCAGAGTCGCTACGCCGCCCTGGCGACCTGTCTGGCGCTCACCTGGCTGAACCCGCATGTCTATCTGGACACCGTCGTCCTGCTTGGCTCCATCTCCAGCCAGTATGAAGGCCGCAAGACCGCTTTTGCTCTGGGAGCGATTGCCGCCTCGTTCGCCTTTTTCTTTGCGCTGGGCTATGGCGCGCGACTGCTGCGGCCCGTATTCGCCAGTGCCCGCGCATGGAGAGCGCTGGACGCGTGCGTGGGCATCCTGATGATCGTGATCGGCGTGAAGCTTGTGATGTAGGGCCTCTCATGCCTATGGAGGACGGCAAGCCGGACTGCCCGCTGCTACGCTGCCCTACCACTCATCGAAGGGATGCCGGCCATGAGAACCGCCCTTGGCGCCGCCTGCGCGCTCGCCGCCTTGCTGTGGAACGGCGGGGCATGCGCCCAATACGTGGTCCAGACCCAGGACATGAGCGGCAGATGGAGCGTGCCGCATCCGCACTACCAGGGTGTTCCGGAACTTTTCCGGGCAAGCTCCGGCGCGAAACGCGCCTGCCTGGACCGCGGGCCGCCCAGCGATCTCTATCGCGCCACCAAAGTCATCGACCTGCGAACCGGCGAGGAAGTGCTGCTGGTCGACTGCATTCCCATCCGCAAGGAACAGCGCGAACGGTCCGAGCAGATTAGGGCGAACGCGGCGAAGCCTTCAGCCCCGCAGTAAAGAACAAGAAAATGTTACATACACAGCAAGCAAATATTTCAATTCGGTGCTGTAGTACTGAAAAATCTGACTTGGCGATTGTCGGTTGCCTGGAAGTACGGCAATAAGCTCACGAAAATCGGTTTGCCCCCACCAGACACTGAGCCACTGACTTGCCGGCGGCGCAGGGGAACGCGGAAATGGTGATCCAGGATGACGCTTATGCGCGCAGTTCGGAAATCTCCTACAAGTATTTCCCGGCGTCTGTCCCATACTGCCGGAGGGCTCGCAGTTCTTCAGCAGCGAGGTCCCGCCCAATCCCTGCGGCCCCAAGGATCTCAACGGCTTCACGCCAGGCGTGAATGTGAACATCACCCATGTGTGAGCCGTCATTTGCTGCGATCACCAACGGCGAGCATGCGCATGAACGGAAACGGGCGCCTCACGCAGCCGTCCTGCTGAGGCGCGGCCGTCGGCAATGTGGATGCCGCCAACATCTGAACGGAGAGCTCCAGACTCATGCCATTGACCTATCTGGAAGCCTTCCTGATCGGTGCGGCAGTCTTGCTGCTCGGCGCCTTGTTCATTCTGCTGCACTACGCCCGAGGCATTCTGGGCGAAGCCAGAAGGTTGCGGGACCATACGCAAGCGGCCGAGGTTTCCGCCAACCTGCAGACCCGTCTGCTTGATGTCACCCCGACGCTGATCGCCGCACTGGATGGGATGCACCGCTACCTCGCGGTGAACCAGGCGTTCGAGGAAACGGTGGGAATGGACCGAAGCCGCCTGATCGGCGCCAAGGCCGGTTCCATGGAGGGCGTAGCCGGGTCGCTGGGCGCGCAACTGGAGGCGTTCGCCGCGCAATGCGCGGCCACCGATCAGGCCATCACCGAAATCGTCAAGGTGAGCGCCGCCAATGGACGCGCCATCGATGGCCTGCTGATCGTGCAGCCCTTCTATGTTGGCAAGGATTCGCCTGGCGGGGCGCTGGTGGCATTGGTCGACATCACCGACCGCGTTTCCGCCCAACGGGAAGCCCGCGACATCAAGGACACCATCGAAGACCTGATCGGGACGCTGCCCATGGCTTTTTTCCGGATCCGCGAGGAAGTCGGCGGACACCGCTGGTTCCCTTACTTCGTGGGCCACACGGAACGTTTCCTGCGCCTGCCGGCAAGCGACATACGCAAGAGGTCCGGCACAGGAGAACTACCCAATGTCCTGGAAACCAATTGGCCCACCGCCCGCGCGGCAATGGACGAATCGCGCGCCAAGGGCACCTCGATCCAGATTGACCTGGAAGTGCATCGCCTGAACGATGATGGATGGATACGCATCGGCACTGCGGTGCCCCGCCCTTTCGGCGATGGCACGACGGAATGGAACGGCTATCTGATCGATGTAACGCAAGAGCACCGCGACGGGCTGGCGCTGGGCCGAGCCAAGGCGGCCGCGGAAGCCAATGCCGACGCCAAAGCCCGTTTTCTGGCCGCCATGAGCCATGAAATCCGCACGCCGCTGGCGACCACCGTGGGTGCGCTGGAACTGCTGCGCGGCTCGCCATTGAATGCGGCGCAGCGCCAGCATGTGGAACTGGCCGACAACGCCTCGCACCTGCTGATGGAAATAATAGGGGATATCCTCGATTTCTCCCGCCTCGATGCGGGCGAGCTTGGCCTGGAGGCCATTCCGTTCTCGATGCGGGAGCTGCTGGACCAGGTACTGCATATCTTCTCGACGGGCGCCCGCGACAAGGGGCTGACGCTCGATCTGCGCGTCGCGCGCGGCGTAGCCGAAGAGTTCATGGGCGATCCGGTGCGCATCAAGCAGATTGTCCTGAACCTGGTGGGCAACGCCATCAAGTTCACTGCGGCGGGAGGCATTGCGGTGGCCGTCGATATCGACCCCGACGGGAGCAACGAAAATCCTGCGCTGCAATCGCTGTCGATCACCGTCGCCGACACCGGCATCGGCATTTCTTCAGATACGCAGCGCCGCCTGTTCCAGCCGTTCGTACAAGCGGACGCATCCACTGCCCGCCAGTACGGCGGCAGCGGCCTGGGGCTGGCAATCTGCTTGCGCCTGGCCCGCCTGCTGGGGGGCGATATCCGGCTCGAAAGCCGGGAAGGCCAGGGCAGCGTATTCCAGGTGCGCCTGCCCCTGCACGTGTCGCGCCCTTCGGAACCCAATCCCTCGCTCCTCGGCCGCAGCCTCTTCCTGTCGGTGCGCAGGGCGCAGGACCAGGCCTGCCTGCAGGAATACGCAAGAACACTTGGGCTCTCGCTCGTCCCTGCCGCCGATGACGCGGACCTCCGAATCACTGACGAGCCGGTCGTGGACGCGGTGCCGGCGCGCCCAGGAACCGTCATTGCCCTGGTGGGGCAATCGCTCGCGGATTCCCAGGCTCTGCCCGTGCCTGCGTCCCTGTGCAGCGGTCCGATCCGATGGACGGACTTCAAGAGGGTTTGTCTAACCGCATTGCAGCCACCGCAGCTAGTTGCCAGCGCTGCGGCGGTCTTGCCGGAGAATCTGCCGACGCCGCCTTTACGGCGCATCCTCGTCGTCGAGGACCATCTGCCCTATCAGATCGTGATCCGGAATTTGCTGGAAAGACTGGGCGCGGTTCCCGATGTCGTCGCCGACGGCCCGAAGGCGCTGCAAATGCTGGAGCAGGCACGCTACGACCTGATCATCACCGATTGCCACTTGCCCGGCATGGACGGCTTTGAGTTGACCCGGCGGATTCGTGCACTGGCCGATGCCGGCATCCGGGACCTGCCCATCGTGGCGCTCAGTGCGGACGTATCGCCCGACCATTTGCAGCGTTCCAGCAACGCCGGCATGAATGATTTCCTGGTCAAACCCGTGAATCTGTCGACTTTGCGGGAATGTATAGAAAAATGGACAGATGAAGGGCTTTGACGCGCTTTTGGCGCTTGTGCGCTGCAATGCGTGCGATTGTCACTCACCGGATGGAACCGCTCGTGACCACTGTACTTATCGTCGATGACCACCCCTCCCTGCGTCTGGTGCTGAAGATGCATCTATCGCAGGTCCTGGGCGTGACGGGCATTCTGGAAGCTGACAACGGACAGGCCACCATACAGATCGTAAAAGATTCAGCTCCTGGCCTGGTCATCCTGGACATCGATATCCCGAAGATCAATGGACTCGATGTGATTCCGCGCATCCGCGCGATCCAGCCATCCATCCGCATCCTGGTCGTATCCGGCCAGGACCAGTCCGTCTTCGCGCCGCGAGTCAAGACGGCCGGGGCCAATGGCTATGTCAGCAAGGCGCAGGAGATCTCCGAGATCATCCGCTGCGTCGAGGCCATCCTGGCCGGCTATACCGTGTTCCCCAATACCGAAGGCCCGCAGGCGCCGCGCCTGGAGCGCGTCACCCAGAATGTCGACAGGCTGAACCGGCTGTCCGACAAGGAAATCGTGATCATGCAGATGCTGGCGCGAGGCATGTCCAACAAGGAAATCGGAGAAGCGCTTTTCATCAGCAACAAGACCGTCAGCACCCACAAGACCCGGATCATGGGCAAGCTGGAAGTGCAGACCCTGGTGGAACTCGTCGATTTCGCACGGCAATGCCATATTGCCCCCTGACCTTCAGGCGGAAAAGTTGATGAACCTCGCATTGATCATCGGCGGACGACAAGGCTCGCTGCAGGAACTTGCCGGGAAACTCAACGGCCTGGGCCTGCAGGTAGAGACCCGGCCGCGCGCCTCGGCCATCGCTTCCGATCAGGCGCTCCCGCGCGTGCTGCTGCTGGACGAAGACGCGATCGACGCGCTGGCGGGTCCCGTTCCCATACGCATCGCAGCCGCGCCTATCCGGCTTGCAGTTTCCGCATCGGACGCGTCGATCCAAGGCGTGCAGGCGGTCTTGCAGCCACCAGCGACCGAAGAGGCGCTGCTCCAGGCGTTGCTGGACGCCGGCTACCGCTTGCCGGCAGACGCCGAATGCGCCGCCATCCCAGGCGCGCTGCACGACCTGGTCGATGGCGACCAGGCGGTCGTGGCGGAATTGATAGACAGCCTGCTGAGCACCGGCCAGACCGACCTGGCCGACTATCGGGCGCGCTGCGCGGAGGGCGACTGGGCCGCGGCCGGGTCGCTGGCGCATCGCATCAAGGGAACCGCCCGCATGGCGGGGTGCGCATCCTTGACGCGCGTCTGCGAACGCATCGAGTCGGCCTCCCGCAGTGATGCCGGCCCCGTCGTGCTACGTCTGAACGCGATCTTCACGCCCGGCGTGCAACGGCTCTGCAATGTACTGCGCAGCCTGCAAGTAGCGCCCTGAGCCGGACGTTCAATCCGTCCGCCCTGGGGCATGCTCGCGCAATACCCCGGCAATGGCCCGCTGCAATGTGCCCATATCCACGGGCTTTATCAATATTTCATTCATGCCCGCTGCCCGTGCCCGCTCGATCTCGGACTCATGCGCGCCCGCCGTGTAGCCCAGAATCGGCAGTCGCGCCGCGGCATCGTTGCGCTCGCGCAGCGTTTGCGCGAACGTATAGCCATCCATCACCGGCATGGCGCAATCGCATACGATCAGGTCAAAGACCTGCCGGTCCACCAAGGCCAGCGCATCGCGGCCATTGCCCGCGAAGGCCACTTCGTGCCCCAGCTTTTGCAACTGTCGCTGCAGCAGCAGTACGTTCGACGCCTGGTCGTCGATCACCAGCACATGCAGGCCCGAGATCACGGGCAGCGCCGGCTCGGCGGACGCCACGCTGCGGGCCTCCTCTTTAGATGCCTGCGCCAACGGCAGGGACAGGCGCGCCGTCATGGTCGTGCCGACCCCAAGTTCACTCTCTATCTGTATGGTCCCACCCATTTTCTTCACGAGGCGGTCACAGATGGACAGTCCCAGTCCTGTGCCACGATCGGACGCCGGCAAGGTCTGCTCCACCTGAACAAAGGGTTGCAGCAGGGTAGCCAGCGCGCCGGCGGGTATGCCGACGCCGGTATCGTTGACGGTGAACGCAATCCATTGCCGGCCTTCCGCCACGGGTTCGGCATGCAGACAGACATGCACCGATCCGAACTCGGTAAACCGGATCGCATTGGACACAAAGTTGTTCATCACCTGCTTCAGGCGCAATGGGTCCACGTTATGCATGCTGGACTGACCGTCAGGAAGGTCCATGCTCAACGTCAGCGCCACGCCCTTGCTGGCGGCGATGGGCTGGAATACATCCACGACCTCCTCCACCAGTTCGTACAGGTTCGTCGGCTTCGGCAACAACTGGAATTTGCCGGCCTCCATCTTGGAAAGATCCAGCAGATCATCGATCAGGGCCAACAGCGACTTGGCCGCATGATGCGCGGTCGTCAGTTGCCCCCGATCGTCGACCGGGAGGTCAGGATGCGACAAAGTCAGTTCCAGCATGCCCATGACGGCGTTCATGGGCGTGCGGATCTCATGGCTGACGGAGGCCAGGAAGGTCGTCTTGGTTCGGTTCGCGCTTTCTGCGCGATCCCTCGCAATGGCCAACTCCTTGAGCACGCGTTGACGCTGGGTGATGTCCATCCAGCCGCTCACCACGCCGACCACCGTCCCGCGGGCATTGCGCAATGGCTCCATCCAGTGCTGCACGGTCATTTCCCGGCCACCGATGTGGAACTCGCGATCTTTCGACAGTGGCAGCTCGGAGGCCATGACCCGCCGGTAGTCCTCTTCGATCATGGGCAGATCCAGGTCGCATCCGAGCAACTGCACCGCGCTCTCAAGGTTGGTCGCCATCAAGGCCGGCTTGGGCTGCATCAGCATGCGCTGGAAGGCGTTGTTGCACGCCACCAGACTCAGGTTGGTATCGCGCAATGCGATGGGCTGAGGGATCGCATCCAGCACACCCACCTGAAACGCCAGAAGATCCCTGAGTTTTTCTTCCGACCGCGCGTGTTGGCGGGCCTTGCGCCGCAGCAACAATAGCGCGACCACCGCCGCCACAAAGCCGCCCACGCACACCAGGGAAGTCAGCCCCACCCAAGCGCTCGCCAGGGTGTCGGTAAACAGAATGATGGCGCCTGCCGTCAGTGCGCAGGAAGGTATCGCACAGGCGACCGCCATCTGCCCCAGCCGCCGCCAGCGTTGGGAAATATCTAGTGCGCATAAAGGCGGAAGCGACGGAATTCCCATGAAATGGAGCACTTGAACGAAAAGAAGGGCACCGTTCAATCTAGGGCTCCCGATCTGCGCCAGGTTGTGGAAACGTCCGAACGCATTGTGGAAATTTCATACAAACGCAGCCAACCACTCAATGTGAAATTTCCCACATTCACGGGCCTGCCCTTTGGGTACAGTCCCAGGATTCGACCGAAGCTCCAACTCAAGGAATGCCCGTCATGACGCCCCAGGCCCACTATCCGCAAACCGGCCTCGTCGGTGATCAGGACATCCAGGACCTGCTGCGCAGCCGATCGCCGCTACGCCTGGCTTTCCAGCCTCAGGTCGATCTGCGCAGCGGGCGCATCGTATCCGCGGAAGCGCTGGCGCGCTGGCACCACCCTGAACTTGGCGAGGTCACGCCAGGCGCCTTCATGCCTGTCATTCGCCGGCTGGGATTGCAGCGAGCACTCTTTGAACGCGTCTGCGCGCAGGCAATGGATGCCGTGCGCTCGCTGGACGCAGCAGGCCTTTGCATTCCGATCGCGGTCAACGCATGCGCCCTGACATTGACGGACCCGCTCAGCCTGGCGTTCCTGCGCGATGAGGCCGACCGCCGCGGTATAGAGCCGTCGCGGCTGCGCATCGAACTGACCGAAGACTCCCCGGTGGAGAATCAACCGGCCTTGCGCGCCGCGCTCGCGCAACTGCGAAGCTGGGGCTGCGAGGTCGCCCTGGACGACTTTGGCGCCGGCCACGCGAACCTCGACATGCTTATCGGTCTGGACATCGACGAACTCAAGCTCGACCGTCAATTGATCGCTCACGTGAATGACAACCTGGTGGCGCTGGAATCCGTGCGTTTCGCATTGGCGCTGGCTGCACGGATGGATTGGCGAGTGATTGCGGAAGGAATTTCCACCGAAGCTGAACTGCGGACGTTACGCGCGATGGGATGCGATCACGGCCAGGGGTTCCTGCTCGGGCGTCCCATGCCACTGGCCCAGTTGATCTCCCTTGTGGATGCGGATGCCAGGCATGCCGCGCCGGAGCCATCCGCGCCTGCATGGCGGCGCCATCCGGCACCGGCAGGCCGACCGAGTCATTCGCTCGCGCCCATGCGATAGATCAGATTTCCGGCCAGGATGGAATCGATCAGAAGGAACAGGTCTTTCTTGCTGCCGTAGGTTGCGGCATCGATTACGCCGTGGGCGCCCGCTTGCATCGCAAGGCGGGCAAAGTTCTCCCACGGACGCGCCGCCCGCACGGCGATCTTCGCATTGGGAAAAAGAGCCCGCACCCGCACTGTCGCCGCCAGGCTTCGAGTCGCGCCCGCGGCGACATCCAACAACACCAGTTCGGGCGGCTGCGTATATGTCTCGTGTTCAAAGAACCGCAGGTCCCGCGCCTCGACAATCCATATCTCCGGCTCGGGGGACTGCCGCAGTTTCTGCTGGAACTCGAGATAAGAGACAAGCCTGTCGGTAATTATCAACGTACGGGCCATTATTTCGTTCTCCTCAACTCCACCGCGGTTGTGCCGGAAACCGACGCCTCAGGCGTTACGACGCCTCACGCGTTACGACGTCACAAGTTTGCAACGACTACGGTCCTTCATGCCTGGGGAAATTTCCGACAGGGTTACTGGAAAATTCTCCGTGCTGGCGCAAGCGGCCGGCAAGATCCGTCCAAGCGCCTCGCATAGGAAATTTCTCCAACGAGATTGGGCGGTTTCCCACATACGCGCATCCGGCAGGCCCGCATCCTTGTTCAACAAGGCTTTATGGAACCTGATCATGCTGTCCTTCTCCCGTATGCAATCGGCCCTGTCCGGGCGGCACATTCCATTCAACGTGGATATCGTGCCTGTCGTTCCGCCTCACCCCGCCGTACTGACCACCGTCGAGGCGCAATCCATGCCCACTACCGGCCTGGCGCTGCCCGATCCCGTCTACAAGGCGATAGTCGAATGCCGATCCAGCGCCTTGCGCGCCTGGCGCAACTATTGCGGGCTGTCCATGCAGACGCTGCACAACCGCACGCGCATGAATACCACCACACTGGCGGCCTTTGACCATGGCGACATCATGCTGTGCGAATGGACCGTTGGAACGTTAGCGAAGGCGCTGCACGTCAAGCCGTGGCAACTGCTCAAAGCCCAGGCCATCGCATCGGAGCGGCAAGAGTGCTCCGAACTGCGCGACGCCGCGTCGCGCTGAGTCCGCCGCGCCTGTTGACCTGGTCGTACATGTACGTACGCACCAGGGAAACGCCTCCAGTTCCCGGAAGGCAGGCGCCATATCCCGAAAGCGCGCCCTCACCACTCCGCAACGGCGCCTTTCCGGCGCAGCTCAGAAGGCGATCTTCAGCCCGAGCTTGCCGTTCAGGCTATGGCCGTCGCCCTGGAGGCTGATTTCCGAACCAAAGCTGCCATAGAGGGAGACGTTGCGTTTCACCCGCAGGTCGGCGCCGAGGTTGAGCTGGACAGCCAGCCCCCTCATGTCGGCACGGAACGGGACGTAGCCGGCCTGCGATGAGAACTGCGTGGTCGGGTCCGACAGGAACTCATTCACAAGACTTGCCCGCAGCCATGTCGTGGCGATGCGCTTGTCGCCGCGGTCCGGCTCCAGCTCGACGGTTCGGGCAATGCGAACCCCAAGGCGGCCCCGCAGGCTATCGACGTCGCTGAAACGGATCTTTGCAGCGCCGTCGTTGGCATCGTTGAGGTTGATCGTCTGGAAGACGAGCTGGGCCTGAGGCTCGAGCACCCATTCATCGTTGAGACGAAACGGATAGCCGGTCTCCAGGGAGGCCGCAAAACCGAATCCCCGTGTGTCGAGGTTCAGCCCAGCCGGCGAACGGGCGTTGTCGACATCGTACCGGGTGCCCTGGACCACGCCATCCACGTACCAGCCCTCCTTGCCGATATGCGTCCAATAGCTGCCCAGCGTCACGCCGTTCATTGCGGCCTGGCCGGCGTTGCGGCCGTCGAGATGGTCGACATCGGCGGTGCCGCGTCCGAAAGCGGCGTACATTCCGGCGTGATCCACGCTGCCATTGGCGTTCTCTTTCTGGTAGAGGTCAATGCCCGACTGCAGTGCATAGATCTTGTAGTCATAGTCCGGACCTTTCGAACCCAGGACTCCGGATCGGCTGCCATCTCGCTCGCCGGTCACGCCTATGATGCGGCCCCATGCAAGAGAATTACCGCCGGGGGTGACAGGCCGGTTGAAGTACCGCTCTTCGCCCATGCGCTCATGCAGCGAGTCGAGGATGGTCTCCCCGTAGCGCAACGCCAATCCCGGAGTGGCCACGGCTGTCGACACCTCCGGGCGATAGTTCGGCGGCGCGGGGGGCGGAGTCGGGGTCGGAGTGGGATCCGGAGGCGGAGTCGGCGCCCGGCAAGCGGGGTTGTTCGGAGCAGAGGCGCAGTCGACGGTCGAGCGCAGGTACCAGTTCTGCGGCCCGCTGCCGTCGACGCTCGAGCGGTACAGCGTATAAGCGTAGGGGCCGGCGGCGGCATAGCCGCCCGGATTGCCAAGCGTGAACGCGTTGGTCATGGTTGTGCCGCCATTGATCGCGTCAACGATCAGAATGCCGTTGCCGGCGGTCACGGCACCCAGCCCGCCGGCATTGGTGACGTGGACGGACGACGCGCCCGAGGCGACACCCCCATTGATCACCAGCCTGTCCGACGGCGAGCTGTCCGCGCCCAGATAGGTGTTTATCGCAATCCTGCCGCCCTGGCCTGCATAGTTCGGCGTCGTCAGCGTTGTGCCGGGCGCGGTGCCAGTGCCCATGCTGATCAGCCCGGCATTGGTCGCGCCGGCAACGGACTGACTGAAGCCGTTCAGGTCGAGCGTGCCGGCCCCTGCCACCACCACCGCCGAGTTCGGGCTGAACGTGGCGACGGTCCCTGCCTGCAGTACGCCGGCATTGACGCTGGTGGCCCCGCCGTAGGTATTGCCGGCCGTCAAAACCGTGGTGCCGGTTCCGTTCTGGTTGACCGCACCCGAGCCGGAGATCAGGCCCGCGAACGGCACAATATCAGAGCGATTGAACGCCAGCGTACCGTTGTTCGTCACATCGCCCACGATGGAACCGGTCACGCCGCCATCGCCTAGCTGCAGCGTTCCCGCGCTGATCGTGGTCCCGCCCGTATAGGTGTTGTCGGCCGTCAGAACCGTGGTGCCGGTTCCGTTCTGTCTGACCACGCCCGAGCCGGAGATAAGACCCGCGAACGGCACTACGTCGGAGCGATTGAACGCCAGCGTGCCGTTGTTCGTCACATCGCCCACGATGGAACCGGTCGCGCCGCCATCGCCAAGCTGCAGCGTTCCCGCGGTGATCGTGGTGCCGCCCGTATAGCTGTTGCTGGCCGTCAGAACCGTGGTGCCGGTCCCGTTCTGGCTCACCGCGCCCGTGCCGGAAACAAGGCCCGCGAACGGCACTATGTCGGAGCGATTGAACGACAGCCTACCGTTGTTCGTCACGTCGCCCACGATGGAACCGGTCACGCCGCCGTCGCCAAGCTGCAGCGTTCCCGCGCTGATCGTGGTGCCGCCCACATAGCTGTTGCTGGCCGTCAGAACCGTGGTGCCGGTCCCGTTCTGGCTCACCGCGCCCGTGCCGGAAACAAGGCCCGCGAACGGCACTACGTCGGAGCGATTGAACGCCAGCCTACCGTTGTTCGTCACATCGCCCACGATGGAACCGGTCACGCCGCCGTCGCCAAGCTGCAGCGTTCCCGCGGTGATCGTGGTGCCGCCCGTATAGCTGCTGGCGCCCGTCAGGACCGTCGTGCCAGCACCGATCTGATTGACGGCCCCCGCGCCGGAAATGGCGCCCGCGAACGTCATGGTGTCGGAACGATCGAACACCAGCGTGCCGCTGTTCATCACGTTGCCCACGATGGAGCCCGTCGTGCCGCCATTGCCGAGCTGCAGGGTTCCCGCGGTGATCGTGGTGCCGCCCGTATAGGTGCTGGCGCCCGTCAGGACCGTCGTGCCGGCACCGATCTGATTGACGGCCCCCGTGCCGGAGATGGCGCCTGCGAACGTCATGGTGTCCGAGCGATTGAACGCCAGAACGCCGTTGTTTGCCACATTTCCGACGATAGAGCCGGTCACGCCGCCATTGCCTAGCTGCAGAATTCCTCCTGCGATCGTGGTCCCGCCGGTATAGGTGTTGTTGGCCGTCAGAACCGTGGTTCCGCTATAGGCCTCCAGCTTGCCCGCGCCGGTGATGCCAGGCGCGAACGCGTAGCTGCCGCTGGTGTCCGTATGGTTGAAAACGAGCGTGCCCGCCGCGCCCAACGTCAGGCTCGGGCTGGCGCCTGTAAGCACCAGGGTGCCCGGCGCCGCCGCGGGATCGGTTGCCGCCGCGCCGATATTGATGACCCCGTTCGAGCCCGCATTGGCGGCCACTCTGGCGCTTACCGCACTGACCGTGGCGTTATTCGCGATGGTCAACGCGCCGTTGCCGAAATTGCCCACCGTCAGGGCACCGGAATTCGCCCAGGAAGAGGTGGATCCGTCGACCGTGACACTGCCCGTGGAGTTCGCAGCGAAACCGATGAGTCCGTTCGTATTGGAAACCAAGCCGCCGTTCGCGATACTTAGCCTGCCGGCGCCGGCTCGCCCCACCGTCAATTCACTGCTGTTATTCCACTGAGATCCCGCGCCGGTCACCGTCACGATGCCACTGCCGGCCGTTTCGTAGCCGACATAGCCAAATCCATTCGATGCAACGGCCCCGCCAGTAATATCCAGCGTGCCGCTGCCCGTTTGGCCCACGCGCAGGAATTCGACGCTGCTCAGCTGCGACCCCAAGCCATCCAGCGTTACGGCGCCAGTGCTCCCCAGTGCAGCGCCGATATATGTGTTCGTGGTAGAGGATACGTGGCCGCCGTTCGTGATATTCAAGGTACCCTTGCCAGCTAGCCCCACCGACAAGCCCGGACCAGCAATCCATTGCGCCCCGGCGCCGCTCACCGTCACGGTGCCGATGCCGCTGGTCTGACGGCCGATAAAGCCGGATCCGCTTGAAACGAAGCCGCCGGCTCCGATCTGCAGCGTCCCGCTACTGATATTCCCTACCGACATGGAGCCGGTGAAAATCCAGGGCGAGGTGTGCGATCCCGGTACGGTGACGACCGATCCCCCATCAATGGTCTGAGCAATGGAGGGTGTGGGGCCGGGCAAGGCGATCAAGGCTGCGCCTGACAGGATGCAAATCGACCGGACTTGAATTGGTAGCAAGGGCTGCATATTCTCTACTCACCAAAAAGAGATTCAGTGGAGACCTTTTGCGCAAATGCTGGACAATCGTCGTTCGCTAGCCCTAATCCTACGGCTGACAGAAACACCTGCTCATGATAGGCCTGTTTCGCGCTTGAACCGCCGAAATTTCGGGGGCAGAACATCTGGCGCGCGCGCGATCCCCTCGCAACGGATGAGATCGAGGTTTGGTACGGCCGAAGCGTTGCGCGCGGCCGTGAATGAAGTGGTAACACTGGAAGACCCGCAAATCTTGATTTGCCCTGAGGAGGCATGAAGACCGGCGCATACCCGGCCTACCCGGCTGGCCTGGCGGCGCAACCATGATCCTAGGATCGTCCTTTCCCGAATGGCCATGGCTAGGAAATGGATGCAAGTCCTGTATGAAATTTCCCAACCCGCCGTTCCACGCCAGCATTTGCACCTCGGCGCGACCAGTCAGCGGCATTTGACCCCAATAAAAAAACCGCCCTAAGGGCGGCTTCATGCAGATCAGCGGCTTCAGGTCGCGTTGCGCTATCGGGCGGGCTTGGCGTCCTTTTCGCCGGTGGAGGCATTCATATATTCCTTCACCGTACGATTCTTGTTGTAGACCACCGTCAGCGTCCGCTGATCCTGCATCGCCCCATATTCGCTGTTATTGAAGTAGAACCAGGTTGCGGTCTGCAGGCCCTGCGAATTGACATGCTGGGACCGTGGCGGCCCGAAGTCCCGGACCATCTCGTCAAAGGTGGTGGCATTAATCTTGATGGCCTGCACCTTCGCCTGGGTGATCAAATCCCCGGAGCTGGGCGCGGCGCAGCCGGTCACCATGGCGGCTACGAAAAGCAAGGACATTCTCATTCAACTACCCCGGTCTTGTAAGCCGCCATGCTCGGCTGCTGTGTTTGTGAAGCGAAAAGCAGCGGGCTTTCCGCACCGCTCCCCTGGACGCGAGCGACCATAGAATACCTTGGCCATGCCTGGCCGTCCTTCTGCGGCATAATTCGGTCGCACAGGAGGGTAACGACAATGAAAATTCAAAGCCTCACGGCTCGGCTGGCGAGTTTGATAATCGGTCTTGGCGTATCCATAAGCGCTGACGCACAAACCTGCAAGAACGGACAGCCGTGCGGAAATTCATGCATCTCGTGGAACAAGACCTGCCGAATCGGGTCCGAAAGCCCTGCAAGCCCTGCAACCGCTGCCACCCCTGCAACCCCCGCGACCAGCGCCCCGCGCTCGCCAGCGCTGCGGCGGCCAGCCGCTCCCCTGGTAAGCGATTCGCCGGTCGCGACTCGCGTCCTGCGGGTGGATGGCACCGCTTTTGAATGGCCCACGTTCGAGGCCCGGGTCATTACGCACATCAAGGCCGGCACCGCAGTTACCGCCTATCGAACTCAGGGACAGTGGATCCGGATATCGCAAGACTCGGGATCCGCGCCCGCCCAATGGGTGCACGAGGCCCTCCTGGTGCAATAGCTGGCAGAGCCCGCGCCCGCTCGCCCCCAGGTCGATTTGCGGTCATCTACAATCCGTTGACGTGCCGGACGCGAGGATGCGCCGGCCTGCAACACATAGGCAGCATGACGCGCGCGAAGAAATCAGCCCCAAAAAAGAGAAGCCCGGTAAGCAGGACCCAAGCCACACAGGCTGGCCGCATTTATCGATTCCTGCGAACGTTCGCCCTTACCTCGCTGGCCAGCTTTGGCGCGGCCACCTACGCACTGAACCCGCAATGGCGGGCGCATTTGTCGCCAGAGGACATTCTGGCGCGTGTGGGATGGCCGGCGCAGGAGCGGGTCGCACCCGCCGCGGTGCCGGCGGGCGGGCTCGCCCACACCAGGTTTTCGGACTGCCCTCAGTTCTTTCCCAAGGGCGGCCCGCCCATCGTTCCAGCCAGCCAGTCGCTGCGCGAATTGTGTTTTTCAACGTTTGCCGTCTTGCACAACGGCCAGACCAAGACCCCCGTCTTTGTCGCCGAGCGCCTGAACCGGAAGCTGCTGACCCAGGCCCAGGGGATGCAACGGACAGACAAGTTCTATGCCGAGGCGCGCGTACCCCGCGCCGAGCGGGCCGAGCTGGACGACTACCGCGGCTCCGGCTACTCCCGTGGTCACATGGCG
This sequence comes from Achromobacter deleyi, assembly GCF_013116765.2. Taxonomy (GTDB): domain Bacteria; phylum Pseudomonadota; class Gammaproteobacteria; order Burkholderiales; family Burkholderiaceae_B; genus Achromobacter; species Achromobacter deleyi_A. Next base: position 6,400,375 of record NZ_CP074375.1, on the reverse strand, counting down.
CCAGCGGGCGATATGTCCACCCGCGAGGCAATGGCGCAGAGCTTCTCGTTGGCCAACATGGTGCCCCAGGACCAGACGCATAACGCCGGCCCCTGGAGCCGCATCGAACAGGACACCCGGAAGTACGTGATGCGAGCCTCGGGCGACGTCTACGTCTTCACGGGACCGTTCTATTCGGACAAACCTAAGGAGATCGGGTCGGGCGTCGCTGTGCCCAGCTACATCTACAAGGTCGTGTACGACGAGGCGACGGGACGCTCGTGGGCCCACTGGCAGGCGAACAGCGCCCATACGACCGCGGGAGCGCCTATCAGCTACGAGGAATTCGTGCGGCGGACGGGAATGCAGTTACTGCCGCAGTCCGGGCATTGACTGCCAACTACTTCGGCCGGGGCGCGTGCAGGCCGGCGGCGACCGGAGCCCACGTGCCGGCCCGCAGCCGCGGCACGCAGTTGACGATAGCCCTGGCCACGTTGCGCACCTCTTCCTGCACCGCCGTATCCTGATCCAGTTCCGCGTGGCTGGTGGCGTAGGGTTTGTAGTAGCCGATGTATCGATCCAGCCTGGACGACGCGCCCGCGTCCACCAGCCCCATCCAGTCCAGCCAATCGCCGAGGGCGCGCCGTTGATCCTCGATGCCAGCCACGTCGCCATGCACCACCAGCCCGTAGGCCCGGCCCACCAGGTGCTTCGGGTAGGGCCAGCCGTCCATCTCCATCTTCTTGGCCTTCTTCACGTCCTTGCCACCCGTCGAGGTCGGATCGGGATTCCCTCCATCGGCGCACACCAGCCTGTCTATCATCAGCTTCAAGACGCTGGGCGACTGGTACCAGTAGGTGGGCGCGACCAGTATCACGCCGTGCGCCGCCACCCATTGCTCATAGATCTCGCTCATGGCATCGTTGTCCTGGCCCAGCGAATGATTCGGATAGCAGCTGCACGGCCAATGGCAAAGCGGCATCGCCGTGGACACGCAGCCCTTGCAGGGGTGGATCTGGTATTGGTATTCGGAAGTCAACCGGCTCAGGTCCAGCATGTCGGCCTGCATATCGGCGGACTCCACCTCCTGCCGCACGATCTGCGCCAGCCGCCAGCTCTTGGAGACTTCCCCCGGACAGGTGCCATCGTTGCGCGCCGCGCCGATGATCACCAGCACGCGTGAGCGCGTACCCGGCTGACGCTGGATTTCCGCCGCGCGCGCCAGGCGGTCGTGTGTCTCTTTCCATTCCACCGACATGTCGTAGTCGGCATCGGCATAGCCGGGCCCGGCTTTCACCGTGAGGGGCGCCTTGCGGCTGCCCTCGTATGCCTCCCACGCGATGGCCTCAAGCCGATCCAGCGCCTCGCTTTCCACCTGGAATGCGGGATCGTAGAAGCGGCGCATGAAGCGCAGGCGGAACGTGCCGCGCGCGAGCTGGCCGGCATACTGCCCGGAGCGGACATCGAGCTTGGATCTGGTCATGGCGGTCTGCCTGCGGACACGGACGATGGCGGTCAGCAAATGCCGTGCCCATGGCGTCCGGCCTCTGGCGGTTCACGCCGCCCTAGCCCGCCTTGCGAAACGCCAGCACGGCGTTGTTGCCTCCCATGCCAAAGGAATTGCTGACCGCCAGCTTCAGCGCCGGCAGGGCACGCGCGGTTCCGGGCACGTAGTCCAGGTCGCATTGCTCGTCGCCGTGTTCAAAAAACAGCGTGGGCGGGACGACCCCGCGGGATACCGCCATTGCAGTCACTGCCGCCTCGATGGCCCCGGCGGCGCCGATCGTATGCCCGATCGCACCCTTGATGCTGCTGATGGGCAAGGTGCGCGCGTGTTCGCCGAACACCTGCTTGATGGCGGCGGTCTCGATCCGATCGCCCACCAGCGTGCCGGTAGCGTGCGCATTGAGATAGTCCACATGCTCGGGCGACAAGCCGCCATCGGCCAGGCACCGCGCCATCGCCAGCGCCTGGCCATCGGAGTCGGGGCGCAAGGGATGCGTGCCATCGTTGCTGACGCCATATCCGCAGATCTCCGCGATGGGCGTCGCCCCACGAGCCGCGGCGTGTTCGGCCGATTCCAGCACCAGCATCGCGGCGCCCTCGGCCAGGGCAAATCCGGTGCGCCGATGGCTGAATGGCCGGCAGCCCCCCTCCTTGCCGGCATCGGGGTCCGCGCAAAGCACGTGCAGCTGGGTCCAGGCTGCCATGATGATCGGGGTCAACATGGCCTCCGCGCCGCCCGCCAGCGCGATGTCCAGATACCCGTCGCGAATGCGGCGGAACGCCTCGCCTATCGCGACCGCGCCTGCCGAGCAGGCGGTTGTGTATGTCTGCGCTTCCGCCACGGACTTGAGCTGCTGCGCAATGTGCGCCGCCGGCGCGTTGGGCATGGTGGCGGGCACCACCAGCACCGAGCGCCTCGGGACGATGCCATGGTATGCCTCCACCGACTCGCACAGGGTGGACACGCCGCCGATGCCCGTTCCTATGAAGACACCGCAATTGGCTTTTTGCGCGTCGTCCAGATCGGCCTGCGCCACGGCTTCGCCTGCCGCGTGCTGCGCCATGAGCGTGACCCGGTCCATCATGCGGGCCTGTGCCGGATGCACGCCGGCAGCGATATCCGCGCGCACGTATCCCACGCGCCGCGCGATGCCGCTGTCATGGTGCACATCCACGCCGCATTCGCCCGCCACCAGGGCGTCGAAAGTCTGCCCCGCCGTACCGCCGACCGGAGTGACCATGCCTATTGCGGTGATGACAACCTTTTTGCGTTCCATGGAGGATCCTTCCCGCATCAGCCCTTGCGCCGGGCAGCGGCAAGCGCCACGCGCGCCGCCACGCTGCCTTCGGCGGGCCCCGCCGCAACGCGCTCAACGACTTCGTGCATGTAGGCAATCAATGCGGAGAGATTGCTGGGGAAGACACTCGTGATTTCCTGCATGCCGACCGCATGGTCGGTGGGCAGCATGTCGTCTGTCTGGATATGGAATTCGGTTTCGATCTCGAGAAGGATCTCCAGAATGGCCAGCGAATCGAACTGCGTAATGACGGCGGAGAACTCCTGGTCCGCAAGCAGAGGCCCGGGTTCGCACCGACACACATTGGCGATGATGGCGGCGAGCTTTTCCCGCATGATCTCGGGTGCCGGAAGGATTGGCGTGGTCAACTGGGTTTGCATGATCCGATTCCCAAAAGGCATTGGACTCTCTTAGGGCCCATCAGCTGTAGGTGAAGGTCAACGTCGCCGTTGCGCGCACAGCCCCAGCCGTGGGCGCGGGCGCCACTTGCAGATAGCTCGCGCCGACGCGATACGACCATGTCGTCGTGGGGAGGGCGCCTACCGCGGAGCCCAGGCTTCTCTCGGCCAACCCCATGGCTGGCTGGCGGAAGTCTCCGGTCTGAGGGTCGTGTATCCACAGTTTTACTCCTACCCCCTTGGCGCCTGCGGCGGTAGTGTCCTGGTTCGCCAGCGTTGCCGGATAGCCGCTTACCGTGGTTCCGGAAACAGACACGGTCGGCGCCGCAGTACTGGTGGCGGCGCATGTCACCAGAAGATTGGTCGCCGTCACCTCTCCCGCACTGCCGCTCTTTAACGCAGAAAGCGTAGCATCGGGCAGGGTCAGGTTCAACGCGCTCGGGTTGGACACATTGCACGTGGGACGCGTGATTTGCACATCGCCGACCAATCCCACCCGGTACAGCCCTGCGGGCGGCACCGTGCCGCCCGTGCCGCTGACGCTGGTCTGGGCGAAGATGAGGCTCGAATTCAAGGTCCCGGTGCCTATCGGTTCTCCGGTTGCGACGACTTCGATGCGGGTCCGGGTATTTGCGCCAAAGTTCGGACTGTCGAACGGAAATACCAGCACGCCGTTGGCGTAGCTATTGATGTAATACACCGGCGCGGTCGCGCCGCTCTGGCTGTTCAAATAGTAGAACACGCGATAGCCGATTCCCGCGATGTTGGTACGGAAAATGTCGCTGCTGCCGGGCACCAGCGTTCCATTGCCATTGAAGTACTCCATCGCACCGGGTGGACAGTTATACAAGGGCGCCACCCTGCCCTGCGCGCCCCCAACGTAGGAGGGCAGATATCGCTCCACGGCGAAGAGCACCTGGCCCTGGGTCGCCTGCGCAGGCGCGGCAAACGAGGATCTTCCGGACGGCAGCGAAAACTGATAGTACGAAAACGGGTCGTAGATCACGCCGCTCGGTCCCCGGCCTCCCGACGTGTTGACCGAGCACCTGGATGCCCTTGCGTCCAGCGGACCCGCCCAAGCGTCCGGAACACCTGCCGCGGCGCCCAGGAGCGCAAGGCAGATGCCTGCCAATGCGCGGAGCCGGGAGCCCCGGCCAGCGCGAGCGAAAAATGTGGGTTTGGCGTCTAGGCGCATGTCAATTCCTTCTTTGTCTCCGCGGCACCGGACTGCTCCGCCGAAACATCAATTTCAAATGAGCAGTGCTGCTCCTGTGCCCCGCCCCACTTGACCGTATAGCGGTTCGCGCCCTGCAGTCCGGTGAGCCATGCCCGTCCGACAGGCCCGACCACGCCGCGCTGCTCGCCATCGGGCGCGTAGATGGCAGCCCCAAAGGGCAACTCGGCCCCCGAGATATTCTTGAGCACGACCAGAACCGTGCGTCCAAGCTCCGTCTCGAATTTCGCGACCACAATCGCGCCGCGTGTCGGCACGACGGTCGCGACGTTCTGCGAGATCGAGGCATTGGGATCGTCATAATCGGGCGACAAGGAGATGCGATTTTCCCGATAGGGCGTCGCATACGGCACCAGCGCCCGGCCCGATCCATTGGTGCGGACTCCCGGGTAGGCGTCCACTACCGCACCGGCGGCGCCGGGCGCCTCCACGATAATCGCCGTCTCGCCTATGGATTGGCCGAACAGCATCCCCTTGTTGTCCACCACCACGGCGCCGCTCAGGTCAATGTTCGTGTTGGTGGCGCCGGCGTTATAGGCATGGCTCAGGTTGGCAAGCCCGACCGGCGAGGCGTAGCCCATCGTGGCATAGCCCCGGCCGCCGTTGCCGCCCCCCTGTGAACCGTTGGTGACGCCTCCTTGCACGGCATAGGTCAGCGAGTAGTCATCGGTCAACGCGCCGCTGAGGTTGACGTCGTGGTTCGTGCCCTGCCCCTGGGTGTGGCTCATCGTATAGCTGGCGGTGTGCCTGCCGCCCAGCGGTATGCTGAGCGTCAGCATCACGGTCGACTCGCGCTCCTGCCAAGGGCTTTTGTTGACGCCGAAATTCAGCGCGTAGCCCACCCGCCCGATGGCGCTGGAATACGAAACTTGAAGGAACGAGGCATTGCGCGGCGCATTCCGATAGGCGATGCCGTAGTAGTTGAACGACAAGGCCCCCCTGTCGGCTATCCGCTGCGACAGCCACAACTGGTACTCATGCTGCCGCTCGTAGCCCGTATACACGTCACGCCGCGAGCGGTCGCGCATGGCGTCGTCCAGGCTGCGGTAGCCATCGGAGTTGTACCGGTATCCGGCCAGCGTCAGGTCGGTTCCCATTCCCGGAAAGGACTTGGCGTATTGCAATCTTGCGGCCGTGCCCACGCGCTTTTCGCCAGCGGAGCCTTGCGAACGCGAGCTCGTCACGTCGACCGACACCGCGCCCATCTCGCGCAAATTGAAGGCCAGGCCCGCCGCGCCCGCGTGATATGCCCCCTCGGCGCTGGTCCACCCGCCGTAAGCGGTGACGCCAAGGGGCAGGCCGTGCGCAAAAGTCAGCTGGGCCATCAGCGGACTCCCGTCCAGATGCGCCTGGCGATGCTCGCCCGCCGCGACGCTGTAGTTCCAGGTTCCCTCGCGCAGCATCGTCGGCAGGGCCGAAAACGGCTGGAACGAACGCGTCGTTCGGCCACCCAGCTCCTCGATGATGACCTCCAGGTCGCCGCCTCCGGGTGTGGAATAGAGATCATCGATGACGAACGGCCCAGCCGGCACGAACGTCGTATAGATCGCGTTCCCATTCTGGCGCACGGTCACCTTGGCATTGGAAGGCGCGATGCCGCGCACCACCGGCGCGTAGCCGCGCTGGCTGTCCGGCAGCATCCCGTCATCGGATTGCAGGATCGCTCCGCGAAAGCGCGCGGCGTTGAATATATTGCCCGGCGTCGAACTGTCGCCCAGGCGCAACCAGCCGCGCCATGGGGCGACATCGCGTTCGGCGTACAAATCGCTCCAATCCCAATCCGACCGTTTCACGCTTTCGTAATAGCTGCCATTGGCCCGCAGGCGCCACGCGCCAAGGTTCAATCCATTGCGAAAATTCGCGAACGTGCTGTTGTTCGTGCCACCCCCCTGCCCGCCCGACGAACGCGCGGCGTTATGCGTCAGGCGATAAGACGACCAGAATGCAGTGGTGCCGTTATCCCATAACTCCGGCGCGACAGTCCCACGCGCCTTGCGATCCAGCGCAGCCTGGGGGATGGACACGTCAAGCACGTTCTTGTCGTGGTCAAAGCGCGTGCCGGCCGACGGCAGCGCCGTCAGTGAACCTTCGCAGCTGGCAGGGTCGAGCTTCTGCAAGGCGGGAAAGGCTTCAATCTTCACGCCCATCTCCTTCAACAGGGAAACGGGCAGGCAGGGCTGCGCGTCGTCCACCCCTTCGACAGCGGTGAATTCAATTTCGCGCATGCCGAATGCCTGACGATTCAGATTGACCATGACCGATTTTTTTCCGGGCAAGGTCCGATTCGAATACGCAAAGACCGACAGGTCAACGCTGGTGCCACCTTTACTCTGATGCAGGAAACTGCTGTCGAAGGTGGCCGCGTCCGGGCCCACCTCCCCGGCGGAGCTGGATGCGCATGCAGCAACAATCGCGACTGCCGCCAGGGCAATCGCTACGCGATTCCAATTCCGCCTCACGGCTAGCGCCTCTCGGGGCCGCCGGCCTCCGACGGCACCGAAACTTCGGGCCACGCCTCGACCACGCCGTAGTCATTGACGACGTTCGCCTTCGCCTTGATCGCGCCGCCCGGACACTTGCCGAGCGGCATCTCGGTCGTGGCGAACGGCTTGGCGACGACGGTACGGCCAAAGCCCGCAGCCTCGCCCGCGACGTCAATGGCCGCGAAATTGACGGTAAACGCCGAAGTATTCTTGATGGCGAGCCGGCATTGCTTGCCGTCTCTTGTCCATGACCACTGCACCAGTTCGTGGCCGCGCGGCATCTTCTGGATTGCGGTGGGACGATAGAACAGCTTGATGCGTGTGCGCGTGGCGAGAGTCAGGCTGTTTTCGGCGTTGCCCGCCTTCTTTTGCGGGATCTCCAGCACGTTCAACCAGTAATAGCTCTCGCGATCGCCGGCCAGGCCTTCGCCCACCCGGGTGATGTTGAGACTGCGCTCGGCATTGCCGTCGAAGCGGCTCAAGGGCGGGGTCACGAAGAAAGGCGTTTCCATTTCTTCCGAATCGCCATCGATCCAGGCCTGAACGACGAAGGGATCGGTGCCGTGATTCTTGGCGAAGACAGAAACGTTCTTGTCCTTCTCGTTGATGATGACGCGGGTGGTGGATAGCTGGATGGCGGCCTGGGCCACACTGCCGGCCAACACGCCAACCACGGCGATAACGGGGAGCAGGCGTTGAAAGAGAGTGTTCATAGGGCTGACCTGCGGCTCGCTCCAGGCGACCCGGCTGAAATAGGGATGTGAATGAAAAAAGGCATGGCCGTCGCATCGGGCCGAGCCGCAACGGCTCCAGACCGGAATCAGGAGTACGACAGCGTTATCGTCGCGGTCGCGTTGGCCGTTCCCGACCGGATTTCGGTCGCTCCGGCCGGAGTGATGTAGTAGCTCGTGAACTGGAACGTGCTCTGGTTCGTGTTCACGTTGAAGGCGTATGACTGGCTGCCGTCCATTCGAACCTTGACTCCGGAGCCATGCGTCGTGTCGCTGGTCTGCACCTGCACGCCAAATCCGGTCGCGTTATCGGCGCCCGGCGTCAGCGCAAGAATGGTGGAATCGCCGAACGCCGTCGTGCCATTGAATCGAAGGCTGGCAGCCTGCAGAGTCGAAATCTCGCAACTCTGCAAGGTGACCGTGAACGTCTTCCAGTACTGCTGGGCGGGCGTATTCGATCCGCTGAATTCCGAGATGGGCACATCGCCCATCGAAACCGAGCCCACCGACATGGTGCACGGCGTGCTCGTAATTCGTCCCTGAATGTTCAAGGTCGCCGTCTGGCCATGCGCGGCGCAGGCCGCGGACAAGAGAACCGCGGCGACAGCGACATTTCCAATTTTGAGATTCATATCGTCATCCGGCGGATCTCGTAGAACAGCTGAACGCCGATCCGCGTTGGGGCGATTTCCTGTCGGGCCCGGCACTTTCCGGGCCCGACGACTACAGGCTCGCTATCAATTTATGAGTAGGTGACTTCGAACACCGCACGGCCATTGGCCGGACCCGCGGTAACGGCCGCTTCGGTGGACTCGTAGAACGCCTTGAAATTGAAGTTATTGGTGCCTTCAATCAGGGTGTAGCTGGAGGCGGCACCGCCAACGTTCACGGTGTTGCCGGCTTCGTCCACCAGGCCGATGGCAACGCCTTGTGCGCCGCTGCCGTTCTCCAGGCCCAGCAGGCGGTTGTTGATGGCACTGCCCGCGCCGGCACGGAAGGCGATTGCAGCCGACTGCACGACGCTGATGTCGCAGTTCAGCAGCGAGATCGTGAACGGCGTTTCCGGACTCTTGTCGCCGATGGCGTTGAAGTAGTTGGTGGAAATGCTGCCCAGGGGCACGACCATGTCGGACCCTTGCTGGCCGCCGCCGATCGAGCACGGCGAGGTGGTGATTTCACCCTGGAAGGAGATGTTTCCCGAATCCGCGGATGCGGTGCCGGCGATCGCAGCAAAGCCGGCGGCGATCAGGGCATTCAAGACGATTTTTTTCATGGCTTTGAGACCTATCTACGTTGAAGGAAAAAGTGATGAGGATGGCGGTCTTGCGGACCGCCCGGAAGCTTGCAACCGGATCAGGCTGGAGAGGGCGCGCGGGCGTCAAACCGAGCCAGGCGTGCAAGACAGCCCAAGAGCCAGTTTCCCGGCCAGAACAGCCCGCGGCGCACGATGCGGCCTGGCAGATGCCGCTGCGCGCTGATGCCCTTTTCGTACTTCAAATCGGCGACCATCCACCTGACAACCACGGCAAGCCCCGCGGCCAACGGCGGATACTTGCGCATCAGCCGCAGACAAGGGATCGCCCAGACGCAATAGCCCAGGTAGCTCGTGGGCGAAAATGTCCTGGCGCAATGACTCGCGTCATGCACCCAATCCTGAAAAGAGATCAGGTTCTGACGGCGCAATTCGTTGCACACGATCTTGGTTTCAAAGTCGGCCCAGACACCCAGCTTTCTCATACAGTTCGCCCGGTCAGTTGATTTGCGCACGGGTGGTTTGCGTCTGCCTGCCCCCGGCGCGCCAGCAACGCATAGGCCAGCCACAGAAGCAGCATGAAGGGAAAGCCGATGCGCAATGTCAATGAAAAGGATTCGGTGGACCACGTGGACGCCGCGATCGCGCCCACTGCCAGTGCGCCCCCCGCCGCCGCGGCGGTGTCCACGTGCCAGGTCTTGCGGGATTTCGCCGTTGCGGCCTGGCCGCGCCGGTAGGCGACATAAGTCAGGAAGGTCGCCAACCATACGAACAGCAGGCCGGTTGTCGCGATTGCGGTTGCCGCGGCATAGGTCTGGCCGGGAACCCATGTGCTGGCAAGGAACACCGCCAGCGCCAACACCGCGGTTGCGATGACGGCCCGCGACGGCCCCCTGGCCGTGGACCGGCCCAGCCCCGACGGCGCCTGTTCGGCGCGCGCCAGGCTGAACAGCATTCTCGATGCACAAAACAACTGGCTGTTGAGCACGGAAAGAACCGTGATGAGTATCAGTGCGCGGAACAGGGTTTGCGGCCACGGCAAGCCCGCCACGCGGAGCAGCGCGCTGAAAGGCGTCTCGAACAAGGACACCCTGCCGCTGTAGACCAACGCCGCCGAAGCGGCCACCGCCGCGATGGCGAGCCCCACGACAGCCAGGGAGGTGACGAGCATCCTGCGTCGCAGTGCGCTCGCGGACGCCTTCGTTTCGCCCGCCACGACAGCCAGCGACTCGATGCCGACGTAGCCCAGCGCCGCGAGAATGAAGGCTTGCCAGATGTCGGGAAACGGCGTGCCCTGAATTGCGGCCACGACGTCGACGGGTTCATGCGGCGCCGTGGGTGTGCCGAATGCCGTGTAATAGCCCGCCAGGGCGATAAGTCCCGCCAGCGCCAGAACCTTGATCGTCGAAAGCACGACTTCGCAAAGGGCGAAGGTTCGAGTTCCACGCAGGTTCACCAGGGCAAGGCCCGCAAACACGGAAGCAAGCAACAGACTGGTGTTCGCCTGCGGCACCCAGACGCCCAGAACGGGCGCAAGCAGCGTCACTTCCGTTCCCATGATCAGCACGAACGAAACGAAGTAAGCCGCGCGCACCATGAATCCCGCGGCCGGCCCCAGATAGCATTCGGCATACGAGCCAAACGCCCCGGGAGTCGGATGGGCACTGGCCAGGCGGCTCAGGCAGGCCATCAGCGATACCGCGACCAATGCCGCAGCCAGATAGGCCAGCACTGCGGCGGGTCCGGCCGCCAGCAATGGGAAAGCGCTTCCGGAAATCAGTCCGTAGCTGATGACGGTGCCAAACGCGACCATCGACATCTGCCTGCCGGTCAGAACCGCTGGCAACCCGGCTTCCCTGCGTAGTATGTAGCTCAGCTTGTCCATGATGATTCGCTCTCCGGGAGTCGACGCGGGTACGGTGCGCGCGGCACAGCAGCCGCCAAGCCGCAGCCTGAAAAGCGCGCGACTTCATTGCAGCCGGGACTGTACCTGCGTGGTCGTCATGGGTATTTAGAAGAATTATGAAAACCCCTCGGGCGTGTGGCGGCGGCCCGTGAAAGGTGCCTTTCCAAAAATTCAATTCACGGGGGCCTGCCGTCTCTAGCATGGGGTAACCCGACGCAGGCGTGGATGGCGCTCGGCACTTTTGAAAAAAATACTCGGAGACAAAGATGAATCACATGTTGCGGCACGCAGCCGCCGGCCTACTCCTGTGCGTCGCCGGCGCGGCAGGCGCTCAGGACTACCCCAGCAAGCCCATACGCATGATCGTCTCTTTTTCGGCGGGGGGAACGACGGATATCCTGGCGCGCGAAGTGGCGCATCAGTTGTCCTTGAGCCTGAAGCAGAGCGTCATTGTGGAGAACCGCCCCGGAGCCGGCGGCAATATAGGAACGGACTACATTTCGAAAAGCGCGCCGGACGGCTACACGCTGCTGGCGACATCCGTGGGCCCCGTGGCGATCAATCCGACGCTCTATGTCAATCTCAAGGTCAATCCGCAAACGGCGCTGCTTGCCGTTGCGCCCATCGCCGACGTGCCGAACGTGCTTGTCGTTCATCCGGACATGCCGGCCAGGAACGTGGCTGAACTGGTGGCCTATGCCAAGGCGCATCCGGGCAAGCTGAACTACGGCTCCACCGGTATCGGCACGGCGGCCCATTTATCGGGTGTGCTGTTTGCGGAGAAGGCAGGCGTGAACATCATGCATGTCCCCTACAAGGGCGCAGACGCCCTGAACGATCTGATCGCGGGCCGCATTCAGTTCATGTTTGCCACGATTCCATCCGTCATCGGCCATATCCGCGCGGGGCAGCTGCGCCCCTTGGCGGTCGCGTCCGAAAAGCGCTCCGAGGCGCTGCCCGATACCCCGACAATGGCTCAGGCTGGCGTTTCGGGCGTTATCACCGGTGCATGGTTTGGCTTGTTCGCGCCGGCAAGTACGCCGCCCGCCGTGGTGACGTTGCTGAACAAGGCGGTGAACCAGGCCACCGCCAGCCCCGAGGTACAGAAGCGGCTTCTGGCGCAAGGAGCGGAACCGATGAGCATGGACGCGGCGGCGTTTGGAAAATTCGTTGCGCAGGAGTATGAATCCTGGCGGCCGATTGTGCTCAATTCGGGGGCTCGTATCGATTAGGGAGCACTGTCCGCCAATAGGTCGACCCGGCGGAAATGCAAAAAGCCCGCTGCGCTTGCAGACGGGCTTTTGTTGGCAGCCTTGTCGGCCAAGGAGAGTCCTTACTCAAACCGCAACGGATTCACCCCCCGTGGGAAAGCGATGAGCGCTGCCATTCTTGCCAAGGCAATCAGCTGGCGGCCTGGCAGGCCAGCAGTTCCTTATCGGTGATCACCCATTTGTCGGCACCGTCGATCTGGACGTCTTCGAGTACGCACTGGTCGCCGTCCTCATCGACGACGCGTACGTCCCACTTCCCCCGGGTCACTCCAGACAAGGTGAGGGAATCACCCTTCTGCAGCACCTCTTCTTCAAGATGATCGTCGCCCCAGCTTTTTTGCTTGGACTGCGAAAAATAGATCTCGTGAATTTCCCAGGAGGATTGATTGACAAACACTACATCCGCGGCCGAGGCGGCTATCGGAAAACAGGCCAAGACCGCAATCGCAAAATGCCGAACTTTCATCACTACACCGTTGGTTGAGGTTGGAATTACAGGAACTTCCTTTGCAATCGGATCTTGCGATGCCATTGCGCGTCAGTGCCTTGTATTAATTCGCGCACACTCTAACAAAGGCACGCATTTATAAATATCACTGAAATCAGTGATATTGACATTCAACCGGTCCGTGAAAGTGGCCTCATCAAGCAGGGGAATTTCCCGGCCGATCCAGCAGGGCGCCGTCCATGTGAAGCTGGCATGCGACAGACATTCAAATCACCACACGACTCGCATACCCAGACGGCCACTCGCCCCATGCCCGGCACGGCCATCCATGGAGCGGCTGTAATCACCTGCGGCAGATACGCTGACGCGCCTGGACAAACGACCCGACACCCCCAGGCCAAGCTGCGCCCAGGTGCTGCCAGCTTTCGTCTCCAACGCTACCGGGTGTTCGCCGGAAAGGTCGGAAAAAGTGGCACGGCTGTTCGGCCCGAATTGTTGCCACAGATTGGCGCGCAACCAGGTAGTTGCTTCCCCGCCCTTGCGGTGGTCAAGCTGGCGGGTCAGCCGCGCACCGGCCCTGGCATAACCTGTGTGCGTATCGTCGAACTTCACTCGCCCATAATTGTCCTTGGCGTCGTCCATCGACACGTACTGATAAATCACCTGAGCTTGCGGCTCGAGCGCCCATTGCGGGGCCAGGGAGATCGGATACCCCGCTTCTATCGAGGCTGCGCCGCCATATCCGCGAGTGCTGGTGCGCTCTCCTCCAACGGACCTGGTCTTTACGTCGGGGTAGTAAGTGCCCTGCACTACGCCATCGACGTATGCTCCCGATGCGCTCTTTCGCGTCCAGTATCCGCCTAGCGACAGGCCCGACATCGAAGCTGACCCCGCACGCCCTCCGACGGCCGCATCGACGTCCGCCGAAGCGGCGGCCGCGCCCAGATACAAGCCAGCGATGTCTCGCGTGCCTGAAGATTGCTCGCGGCGGTACAGATCCGCGCCCGCCTGGACGCCTGCGATGTCATAGTCGAATGACGGCCCTTGCTTGAGCAGAGCATCATGCCCACCCTTGCCAACGCTGGCCGTCTCCCCAAAGACACGGCCCCATGCGGCTGTCCTTTGCGACTGCGCCGGCGCCAGGTCTGCATAATCCTCGCCATTCCGGTCGTGATACGTGCCCAGCATCGCCAAGCCATATTGGTTCGCCAGCGTGGGCAGCGCCATGTTCAGCGGAACCTCCACCCGGTAATTGGGGGTAGGCCGTCCTGGTCCAACAGGCTTGCCTCCCGACTCGCCTGGATCAACAGGTTCGCCTTCCGTCCCGCCTTCAACGGGAGCCTCGTCGAGGCTGGAGCGCAAGAACCACGCGTCGGGGTTGGCGCTGCCGCCCCGGTAAAGCCGATACTCATAGGCGCCCGCGGCGACGCGGCCTGCCAGCGAGAATGAACCGGCTTCTGTGGAGGCACCGTTGATGGCATCGACAACCTGGATTCCGTCGCCGCTCGTCAGCGCGCCACCGCCACCGCTATTGCGTACGACCATCGCCGTGGTACCGCTGGCCTGGCCGCCGTCTATGACCAGTTTATCGGAAGCGGACCCGCTTTCCCCCAGCCACGTATTGAGTGCAATACTGCCGCCGGTCCCGACATAGTTTCCAACCTTCAGGGTCTTGTATTGCGTCGCATCGGCAGGATTTGCCGGCGGAAGAAAGTTGATGTGGCTCGCGGTATTGGACAGCGATGTCAACGACGAAGACCCGGTGACATCCCATCGGCTGTCGCCGGACAGGCTCAGATGCGATACCCCCGTTCCCTGGTTCGTCAAGGCTGCGCCGGAAATGTAGGATTGATCATCGGCGGCCATGTCCAGACGGCCGATCACATTCAACGCCACGCCGTTGGCGCCAATCAGGGCAGAGCGGTTCATGGATACCTGCAGCGACCCGGCGGAAACTTCGAGCGCGCTGCCCGAGGCCTGGACGACACTATCGGTCATGTTCACCGAGTTGTCGGCAAACATCCCCTGAATCCCTTGCGAACCCGCGCCCGTCGTCGTGACCTTGGTCTGATTCAGCATGACACTACTCAAGGATCGCAGCTGGACCCCCGCGGCCGCAGGCCCATCGGTGCTGATCGTGGACGCAGTTGCGTCTATGGAACTGGAGCCGTCGGCGTACAAACCAGTGGCCCCTGCGCCGTGGGTCGCGACGGCCGCATTCTGAAGACTGATGGCCCCGCTGTAGTAGGCCCGGGCGCCGTAGGCCGTTTCGCCCTGCGTCGAAATGCGGGTCCCATTCGCATACACCGTTGCGGTCGCTTCGGCCGACAAGCCGTGGGACTTTTTGCCGTGGCTCTCCACCGACCCACCGGTCAGCGTCACCGTCGATCCTTGTTGAAACGCCGCCGCGCCCGCCGAGACGTCGCCGTGCGTGACGATATCGACGTTGTTCGCAACAGCTGTCGCCTTGACCCCCGATGCATTCGCTGTCGCCATCAAACCCGCCGCATTGGAGCCCAAGGTAGTGATCGCGCCCTCGTCCATATAGAGCACACCGCCGGCTTCGGCGCGAGCACCCACAGCGCCGTTTCCTGAAGTTCCGATGTTGCCAAGATTGAAGTTAATCGCGCTTTTCGAATGCGCATAAACCCCATGCGCGTTCGACCCTGACGTTTCCACGGAGGTATTTGTCGCGTCGATGCTTGCCGCGGCCACCGTCGGCGCATAGGTCGAAAACAGACCGTAGGCATACGCTCCTGCAGTCTTCACCGCTGTCGAATCCAAGGTCGCGAGGCTGCCTCCGGCAACCCAGACGCCAAAAGCCGACAAAGATCCGTTGCCGTCCAGCGCCTTGGTTTCGATCGAGCCGCCGTCAAACTGCAGCGTGCTGGCGGAATCCACCTTGACCCCGGTGGACAGCGAACCGCGCGTTTCGACGTTGGTATTGGACACCGTCGCGGTTGAGCCGACGCCGGTCCCGTTGCCCGTGACCATCAGGGCCGGCGCATTCGCGCCGCTGGTCGTCAACGCACTGTCGGATATGTTTATCGTGCCCCGCTGGGCACTGACCGCGCGAGCACCATCCCCCGTAGTAGTGAGTGTCGCGCGGGTCAAGTCCATGGACCCCTTGGATGCGACCATCGCGGCATGAGCAGAGGCGCCAGCCGTGCTTACGGTCACATCGCGGGCCAGAATTCCGAGCTGCCCGGGAGCCGGGTCCGTGTAGGCATATAGACCATAGGCAAAGGCGCCGGAAGTGGACACCGACGTCTCGTAGAGCTCCGCCAGGCCCTTACCTGTCACCCACACGCCATAAGCGGCGGCAGAGCTGGTGCCGATAGCGGTGGTCGTCTGGATCGAACCGCCCGTCAGGGTGACCTTGCCTGTTGACTCGAGCTTGATCCCGGCGGCGCCCTGCCCGCTGGTGCTTACGGCCAGTCCGTCGGCTTGAACAACGGAGTTGGGGTTTCGCACCAGCACGCCAATGCCCGCCGTCGCGTCGGCGCTGGTGCTCAGGTTGGTATCGGCCGCAAGCACATGCGTCTGGCCATCTGATACTGACAATGCCTGTGCGCGCGCGGCCATGGGGAACGTAGCCAGCATACAAGCCGCTGTGATGGCTTTCAGCCGAAACTCGGACGCGGAATTCATGGTAGTGCCTTATCAGCCAGGGGTTGCAAGGGTTAGCTTGTCCCCGATATCGAGTGGATATGGCTTCCAAAGACAGAACACCTCTGAGGGCAGTCGCCCCCACCGCTTTTTCCACCAAGGGTTAACCCCGACGATAGCGGCCAGCAGCACTTCAACACATAAGAGGATTTCTAAAAGAACGCCGTCTTTACAATTGTTGACCTTGCCTCGATATTCGATAACTCCTTATCAAGAATCCAGGCAGTAGCGAGCGTTGAATGATTGACGGCGCAAGATCGGCAATGATAATTTCCGCCGACTGGTCTCGACAGAGGAATGCCATGAAGCTGCTCGTCGCTTTCGTCCCGTTCCTCATATTCGCTCTGCTCGAGCACAGGCTTGGACCACACCTTGCCCTTGTTGCAGCGACGGCCGCCTCGGCCGTGCTGGTCATTCGAGACCGGGTCATCCGCCATGTCACCCCCAAGACCCTGGAGGTGGGATCGCTGATATTGTTCGGCGCACTCGCATTTGCAACACGTTTCCCGGAGTTTGCGCCTTCGGTGTTGAGCGTGCGGCTCATGGTGGACCTGGGCCTCCTGGCCATCGTCCTCGGCTCCATTGTCGTCGGCCGCCCGTTTACGCTGCAGTACGCTCGCGAGCACGTGTCGCCGGAAATCGCCGCCAGCCCCGCCTTTCAAGACACCGCGCGCAAAATCGCCCTTGCGTGGGCAGCCGCTTTCGCAATCATCGTGCTGGCCGATCTCGCGATGATGTATATGCCTACCTTCACCCCGATCATCGGCACTGCCGTCATCCTGGCGGCATTGGCTGCGGCAGCCTGGTTTAGCGCATGGCTGCCGAAAACCGTGAAACGGTAGCTCAAGGAAGCACATCCTCCTTCCCGCCGTTTGCACTTTTTCCGCAACACCCCTAGCGCCGAGGGAGATCGTTCTTGCAGGGGAATGCTCCCCGCGCCGCTTTGCGCACTGCAACAGTCGAAGTTGCCTTCGGTTCATATGTAGAGGCAACGAATTTCTCCGCGACCGCGAACACTAGTTGGCTTGTGGTCGTGCCTGCGGGAGCGCAAGGCATCGTCGCCACTCTCCCCATCGCCTGCTCGAAAATCGGATCAAGGGTATTCGTCGTCCCCTCCGCGAACGACTTCAAGAAAACACCAGCCGAAAATTCGCCGTAGATGTATCCAAGGATATAAGCCTCACATCGGGCGTAGGCCAAAATGATTCCAGCGTCTGACGCGGTTCTCGGCGTCATTGATAATCCCTTGACGCACTATTGCTGAAGAACGGCGGCACGCGTTAGCGGACCTTTCGCGCTATCGGCGTTTGCGCTGTTGGCGGCAATGAGACACAACGACCCAACAAACAGTTTCCGCATTTCCATCTCCGGGGTCCGTAACGGGAATGGAGAGCATAGCGGCGCAACGCCGTTTCCCGCCGCTGCTCATCCGTCAGTCGTAGTCCGTTCAGTTTCCGTAAGTTCAGAAATCATCGGGCTTTTTTTGCGCCGTATAACCAGACAGAGTGCATCGGCCCAAGTCGAAGCGTGTGAGCTATCGACAAGGCATTCTCGACTGTGTGCGGGAACTGCAGCAGCAAGGAAGAACCGCAGGCCGCGTTTGACCGTTGAAGGATGCGGGCAGAATTCCGTTTCAGAGGGGAGCTACAGCGCTGAGGCATCCCGCAGGTGCACGCCGTCAAGCGAGGCGCGGTTGAGGGCTTGCACCATCACGCGGTCACAGACAGGATCCAGCCCGCTGTGCAGTTGGCGGAAGATGTGCGCCCCTGCCACCACGCGCTGCTTGAACGCCAGCGAAGCCCCACCGGCCATACTGTAGAACTTGACGTACTCGCCGGTCAGGTGGTCGTGTTCCATCCTGATCTTGACCCGCGAGGCCTCCTCGTCCAGGGCATCAAGCGAGCGGGTCACATTGCACAGGTAGTACCGCGGCCCAGCGGAGCCATCGGCCAGCGTGAAGTGGCACGCGGCGAACGCGAAGCCTTGAGGATCCACTGACTCGAACACGTCCTTCAGCGCCTGCGACACGATCCAGATACTGCCGAACACCTCGAAGTCGCGCGGCAAGCCGCCTTCTTCCGGCACGTGCACCAGATGCGGCCGTTCTGCGTACTGGGCCGGATCGCCGTTCGGCGGGTCCAGGGTATACATGCCCGGGCGGGCCAGCTTCTGCGCGTTGGCGAACTGCAGCCCCGGGCCGATACCATCGCGCCAGCGGCTGGGCGCCAGAACATGGAAGTCGCCTTGGTGGGAGACGGAATCGGACGAAGCGGAATTGGCAGTTTGTTCGATCATGGGCTTCCAGCATGGATGCGGGGCGGAGCTGGGTTGTCCGTTCTTCCAGAAGACGGCGGTCCCTGCGGGCCGCCTGTCCGAGGTTCTCTGTGGCGGAGTCTACCGCGATAGCATCTCCGCCGGCACGGAGTGCCCGAAACCGCCCGGGTTCCACCATTGCGGCGTGATTTGCGCCGCCTTCACGATGTCGCGCCACTTTTCTCCCTCGGAGGCCTTGAAGCGCACGAAGATGGCCGGGTCTGATCCCACCGGCTTGGCGCCCAGTCCCGCGTATTGGGTCACGACATTGGGCTGCTTGAGCGCTCGCGCGGCATGGTCGGCATGTCGGCCAGCTCATCCACCCGCCGCGCGGTCGTGCCCGCCACCGCGCGCAGCTTTCCAGACTTGATGAACTGCATGGCCGACGGCATCGCGTCGAAGGCGCGATCCGGGCGCCATCCGCACTTCTGTTATCGTTACAAAACAATTCAATAAAGGTTAAAACGTGTCATTAGCAATAGGTCGGAAGCAGAACGGTTTGGTTCAAATCTTGTGCAGCGTAGTCTTCGTGCTTTGGGCCTTACCGGCAGGAGCAGCCAGCTTTAATTGCTCAAAGGCACAATCCAACATCGAGCACATGATTTGCGGCAGTCCAACTTTGTCGCAGCTAGACGATGAGCTTGCAGCTCTATACCGAGAAGCCTTGTCGAAGGTGAGCGACCCCGCCGACCTCAGAGTGATCCAACGAAGTTGGATCAGTAATACCCGGGATCGCTGCAAGGATTCCCAATGTGTTGAAAGCGCCTATCGCATCAAGCTGATCGACTTACAGTCCCGAATTCCAGCGCCCAGTCAGGCAGCCGCGGCTCACGTTTCCAAGGGGAATACAGAACCAATCAAACCTAATCTGACGGACGTTTCGAGGTCGATCCCAATAGACCCTCGCTCAAGTCCGCAGAACAAAGAGCGTCAGGACCCTACCATCCTCATCTGGATAGCGATTGCCCTGTTCGGCGCGGGAGGAGCAATCATGCCTAAGCGCGACCGACGCTTTAAGACCGGATACCGGAACTTCAGTTGGACACGTGTATTCGTCGCAGGCGGACTGTACGCGTGCGGGCTTGCGATCTTCGCATTCATTTTCCTAGGAAAGTGACCGACCAATCCGAGACCTCCATCTCCCCCATTCGCTCGCTGACCGGCGGCGCAGTGAAGCCAGTGCGCACACTCACAGCGCAGGTGCTCGGCCACCTGGGGTCGTGTTCTATAGCTGCAATGCAAAAGCCCCGACCGTTGAATCGTATCGGGGCTTTCGTTTTTGAGGAGTGCCATGGCCGACTGCACTGCGGTCGCTGTATCGCGCCAATACACCTAAGGGAATATCCGTCTCTTCACCATGAAGCGCTTCTTAGACAAAGGCCGTTAGTGAGTGCATCACTAACGGCCTTATTTTTACTGGTCGGGGCGGTGGGATTCGAACTCACGACCCTCTGCTCCCAAATCGTTTTTAGTCGCGTTTTTGAGGGTTTGGGTAATCCCCCCGCAAAAGCGATGAGGTCAGAAGTAGAATTTTCTCGTTGAGGAGTTCTACCGCATGAAGAAGTCGAGATTTACGGATAGCCAGATCATTGAAGCCATCAAGCGCGTGGAGGCTGGCCTTGCTGTTCCTGATCTGTGCCGAGAGCTGGGCATCAGCTCGGCTACGTTCTACAAGTGGCGTTCCAAGTACGGCGGCATGGACGTATCGCTGATGGCGCGCATGAAGGAGCTGGAGGCCGAGAACGCCCGGCTGCGCAAGATGTACGTCGAGGAGAAGCTCAAGGCCGAGATCGTGACGGAGGCGCTAGAAAAAAAGTGGTGAGGCCATCTCGCCGCCGCGAGATGGCCCAACGTGCAGTGCAGGATCGCGGCGTATCGATCCGGATGGCCTGCGAGGCGTTCAGCATCAGTCAGACTTGCTATCGGTATGTCGCCAAGGCGGACGCTGAGAACGAGGAGATCGCCAACTGGCTGCTACGTCTGACCGACAACCACCGCAACTGGGGCTTTGGTCTGTGTTTCCTGTATCTGCGCAATGTTCGAGGCTTCGGCTGGAACCATAAGCGCGTGTACCGGATCTATCGAGAGCTCGAGCTGAACCTGCGTATCAAGCCGCGCAAACGGCTGATACGGCAGACGCCTGAGCCACTGACCGTGCCCACCAACGTGAACCAGGTATGGTCGATGGACTTCATGCATGACCAGCTTGCCGATGGGCGCAGCATCCGCGTGTTCAACGTGATTGACGACTTCAACCGCGAGGCGCTGGGCATTGAGGTTGACTTCTCGCTGCCATCCGAGCGCGTGATCCGTACGCTCAAGCAGATCATCGGCTGGCGGGGCAAGCCCTTAGCCATTCGGTGCGATAACGGCCCCGAATACCTGAGCGCGGCAATTGTTGAGTGGGCCGGGGCATGGAGCATAAAGCTCGAATACATCCAGCCGGGCAAGCCGCAGCAGAATGCCTACGTCGAACGGTTCAACAGGACCGTGCGCTACGAATGGCTGTCTCAATATCACTGGGACGATCTGGACCACGTACAGCGCGTGGCCACGCAGTGGATGTGGTCCTACAATCACGAGCGCCCAAATATGGCTCTGGGCGGATTTACCCCCAAACAGCGGTTGGCCATGGCCGCGTAGTGTTCCTACTTCTGGCGATCGCTAAAAATGGGGGGATTACCCTCTCATCCAGAGATTGTTGGGTGTGAAAGTAACGTTGGGCGATTTGGCGGGGCGATACGGTGTGGACGAAAAAACAGCGGGCGTTCATAGCGGCAAACTGAGGCGCTGGTTATTCGGAGGCGGCGGCGAAATTGGTTTGCAGGAGCACGCGAGACGCAACCTCCACCAACGCCTGCACGCTTGCGGACTAATTGATTCGCACTCGGAGGGCATTTGACCAAGTGCCAAAAATAACCGAGCGGCATGCAAGCGGCGATCGGCAGCAACATCAATTTTCTTTTCAGGCTTGGCCGCGAATTATGCCCCTTTAGCTGGTCATGCTTCCGGGCTATCACCGACCTGCTCTTGCTTGCCGCCTCTGAACTTCAATGCTCTCGCCACCTGTTCCCGCAGGGCTGGTTCCGCTGCGTCGCGATAGCGGTCGATGAGTTCGTCATAGGTGTTGATTGCTCCTGCGTTGTCACCCATCTCGCGTTGCACGGCGCCCTTGTTGTTCATCGCCTTGGCCACCTGTTCTTGCAGCTCTGCCTCCGCTGCATCGCTATAGCGGGCGATGGCTTCGTCATAGCTGGTGATTGCGCCAGCGTTGTCGCCTGTCTGGCTTTGCGCGTACCCCTTGTTGACCAGCGCGATAGCCACCTGTTTCCTCAGGTCTAGCTCCGCTGCGTCGCGATAGCGGTTGATGACTTCTTCATAGGTGTTGATTGCTCCTGCGTTGTCACCCATCTTGCGTTGCGCGACGCCCTTGTTGCTCATCGCCTTGGCCACTTGTTCTTGCAGTTCTGCTTCCGCTGCATCGCTATAGCGGTCGATGGCTGCGTCATAGCTGGTGATTGCGCCCGCGTTGTCGCCTATCTGGCTTTGTGCGTACCCCTTGTTACCCAGCGCAACAGCCACCTGTTTCTTCAGGTCAATTTCCGGTGCATCGCCATAGCGGTCGATGGCTTCGTCAAAGCTGGTGATTGCGCCCACGTTGTTGCTTGTCTGAAGTTGCGCGTAGCCCTTATTGGTCAGCGCAATAGCCACCTGTGTCCTCAGGGCTAGCTCCGCTGCATCGCTATAGCGGTCGATGATTTCGTCATAGGTATTGATTGCTCCTGCGTTGTCACCCATCTCGCGTTGTGCGACGCCCTTGTTGTTCATCGCCTTGGCCACCTGTTCTTGCAGTTCTGCTTCCGCTGCATTGCTATAGCGGTCGATGGCTTCGTCATAGCTGGTGATTGCGCCCGCGTTGTCGCCTGTCTGGCGTTGCGCGTACCCCTTGTTGCCCAGCGCAATAGCCACCTGATTCCTCAGGTCTAGTTCCGGTGCATCGCCATAGCGGTCGATGGCTTCGTCATAGCTGATGATTGCGCCTGCATTGTTGCCTGTCCGGCGTTGCGTGTACCCCTTGCTGCCCAGCGCAATAGCCACCTGTGTCCTCAGGACTAGCTCCGCTGCGTCGCGATGGCGGTCGATGACTTCGTCATAGGTGTTGATTGCTCCTGCGTTGTCACCCATCTCGCGTTGCACGGCGCCCTTGTGGTTCATCGCCTTGGCCACCTGTTCTTGCAGTTCTGCTTCCGGTGCATCGCTATAGCGGTCGATGATTTCGTCATAGGTGGTGATTGCGCCCGTGTTGTCGCCTGTCTGGCGTTGCGCGTACCCCTTGTTGCCCAGCGCTATAGCCGCCTGTGTCCTCAGGGCTAGCTCCGCTGCGTCGCGATAGCGGTCGATGACTTCGTTGTAGCTGGTGATTGCTCCCGCGTTGTCGCCTATCTGGCGTAGCGCGTAGCCCTTGTTGTTCATCGCCTTGGCCGCCTGTTCCCGCAGGGCTGGTTCCGCTGCATCGCGATGGCGGTCGATGACTTCGTCATAGGTGTTGATTGCTTGCACGGTGTCGCCCGATCGACGCTGCGCGACGCCCTTGTTATACAAAGCCTTGGCGATATTTATCGGTTCCGCGCTTTCCATTTGAGAGGCGCGCTCCCAGAAATAGATGGCCTCCGTCAACTTTTTCTTCGCAAAAGCGGCATGAGCCCGAGCATTCCAGTCATCGAAAGAGTAGCTGGACTCGGGCTTATTCTGAAGTTCTGCGTCGCGGAGTCGGAGGGCGGCCTTGTCTTTTACACTTGGGCCGGAAAATTGTGTTTGATCGTCCAGCTGCTGCCCCATTTCCTGCTGTTGCCGCGTCATGGCGTCTTTTGCTTGGGAAGCATGATCAATCACACCCTTAACGGATTCAGCTAAGGTTGCGATAGCCTCTTGAGTACTTTTTTCCGCCTCTTGCGTAGATTTTTCCAATCGGACAATTTTTGCTAGAAGTTCCGTCGATTTTTCATCTAACCAAGCTTGCGCGGCATCTTCGGCTTCGGCCTTGGTTTTGCGAACTACGGTTACGTATCCCACTACACCCAAGCCGGCCAACCCCACGGTTATCAGAATGCCGAAGACAGTCGTCGTGACCCCAATGTTAATAAGGGCATCATCGATCCGTTTGTTGAGCGACCCAACATCGCTCTCTTGAGATAATCTCTGATTGTCGAGTTTGGTGTGCAGGACCTCCGTTTGTGCGGCCAACCTTATGGCGAACGTCGAAGCGGCCTGCCCAGTATTGTTTAGGATGTCGTCTATCCGTTTATTAAGTGATTCAACGCTACGCTTTTGACTATCCTTCAGATTGTCGATTTTTATTTCGAAGACTTCTGCTTGCGTCTTCAACTCCGTGTTCCCTGCCGGAATTGCTTGCGCAGTGACAGGCAGAGATAGGTTCATCAGGCAAACGACGAATGCCCCCATCAAGAACCGCAAGCAGTTGGGTCGACACATCTTATTCATGTCCATGAGAATGCAGGAAAGGATTCTGAAATATCTCGACCCAGAAGTGATCCCGTTTAATTCTTGAAGGATCTGCGGGTGCGAAGCGGTCGAAGGCGCAAAGTGCGCGTTTAAGTAACTATACCTTGCAATTACTTACGGTGCCGGCTGAGCCGACGGCTCCAGCCTTGTTCTTCAAGGCAATATGCGTGGATGATGCTATAGATTGAAAACGCTGGTGAATTCGTCACAGCTAGAAAAAATTGTGGCCGGTATCAGCGATTCTTGGTTGACGTTTGGAGTTTTTTCCCCCAATATGAGCCACTAACGGATACGGTGTAGTACTGCGTCTAAATAAAAGCCCGCCAGCGAAAGCAGCGGGCTTTTTGCGTTCTTGCCGGCTTGGCCGAATGGTCGGGCTGAGGTCTTTCAAGCCTTCCTCGCGGGGCCGAACCCAGGAGCCCGCTCCAACAGAGACCTATCCCCTGCCCGATTTCCCGCGGAATTTTTTAGGCGTCGATATGCTCAATCGTCACGCGCGGTTGCTCGCGGAGACGATCGCCACACTGCCCCTGCATCTGTACAAGAGGGAGGGGCGGGAAGCGGTGGACGCGACCGACCTGGATCTGTACGCACGCCTGCGCCACCAGCCCAATGCAGATATGACTGCGGTGCAGTTCTGGGAGGTGCTGGTCGCATGTCTGCTGTTGTGGGGTAACTCCTTCGCCGAAAAGCGGATGAGCAAGGGCCGGATCGTTGCGATTGATCTGCTGTTCCCCTGGCGCATGCAGGTCCGCCGACTGCATGACGGATCTATCGAGTAACCGACGCTTCGCACAGGACGCCCAGGTCTGGTTCGGCCGCGAGATCGTCACGCTGCGCAACGAGAAATACAACGCCAGCGCGATCCAGGTCTGGCGCCGCCGGCAGTACATCAAAGGCCCCAGCGGCGCGCCCTGCTCGCTGGAACTGAAGCGCAAGCTTCTGGACGAATGGAAGCAACCCGGCGATGTGATGGTCTTCGGCTACACGATGGAGGAAGCCGACCGCCTGGACGATTTCCGCGAACGCAACCCAGACCGGCCTGTGCTGGCGCCGCTCATCGAGCGCGGGCTGGGCAAAGCGGACTGCAAAGCCATGATCGAGCGCGCCGGCATCCAGTTGCCCTACATGTATCGCCTCTGCTACGACAACGCCAACTGCATCGGCTGCCCGAAAGGTGGTGAAGGCTACTGGAGAGCCATCCGAGAGGACTTCCCCGAGCATTTTGAGGCGGTGTGCGCCCTACAGGATGAAATCGGCCCTGGGTCGTGGTTCCTGCGCTACCGGTCCGGGCCCCGGATCAATGAGCGATTTCCCCTGCGCGAACTGCCCGCAGGCGAGGCGCGCCGCAACGAATCCCTGCCGTCTTGCTCGTTCTTCTGCGAGGCGGCCGAACTGGAGTACACAGCATGAGCCAGAACAGCGCCGCCCATGACCTCGGCACCAGCAGCGGAGGCCGCGCCTACATCGCGGGATACTTCGCCACGCAGCTTGGCCGGCACGACTTCACGCGGTACATCAACGACAGGCTCGCGGCCGACTTCGCCTGCGTCCTAGCGCGGCACCTGTCCAAGCTGCGCGCGGAGGGCGTGCAGGCGGGCGCCACGGTGGAAACTGTGACCGATGCGCTGGCAGCTTTCGAGGCATGGAACGCAAGGACGAAACAGGGCTACGACTTGACCCGCGCGTACTCGGGCAAGCTGTCCACCTACGAAAGCGACCTGACCGAGCATGCGTGGCGCGGATACTGCCACGCCGCCCTGGCAAGCACCCCCGTAGCCAAGCCGAAGCGTGCGCCGCTCGATGACTGGCGCGTCCAGGCCATCGCCGACTGCCTGGAAGCGGAGTGGGATGAAATATCCCCGGACCTGGCCGAAGCCAACGCGCGGATCATCGTGGACTACCTTTATCGAATACGAAAAGGAATCCGACCGGATCGAAGCCAAGCACGCCGCCGAACCCGTTCATCCTATCGTGCAGGCGGTTCGTAACCTTCGGACAGGCGCCCCTGTAGCCGGGGAATCCGTATGCAAGGGATCCATGGCCCTGGGCTCCGGCTGCGGCGCATGCGAACGCTGCAAGGCAGAGCTGCACGCGGGAAGCGCCCCTGCAGCCGGGGCAGCGTTGATCGACCCACAAACGCTGCAATGGGCCGAGAAACACGACCTGCAATGGGCGCTTGGACACCTTGACGCCTTCCGGGGGGTGATCGCGGATGCGACTTGTCTTGCCTCGCCCCAGGCCAGCGAGGCGGTGCGCGTGATCGGCATAGACCTCGGCGCCGATGGAATCGCGGACGTTCGCAATGCGGCGCTGGAGGAAGCGGCATTGGTCTTGGTCAGGATGGACGCGAAGCCGCGCCAAATTGATGCTCTAGTTCGTGCCGTTGGACTCATTCGCGCCCTCAAGTCTCAGAGCGCCGCCCTGTCCGCGCAACCGGCAGAAGAACCGGCAACTTCCATGCCCTCTCCCGCAGCCAGCTCGCGCCAGACGGGCGGCTCGGAGCGCGTGGAAACCGGCAATGACGACGGAGGGTCGCATGAGTGACCAATGCAAATGTTCATTCACGATTCGCATGACCGGGGACGGCTGCCGGTATTGCCAGCCGCAGACGTACATCGACACCCTCGAAATGTGCGCCAATGACAACGTGGAAATGATCGAGCGGCTGGGGAGCCGCGCAACCGGCCTCGAAGCCGCTCGCACAGCGTACGCCAGCGAGTTCCCGGCGGACGAGAACGGCGATCCGGATGTTGGCAGCATTCACGCCAACATCCGGAAGCTGAAAGGCGAAGCGGCCGAGTGCCAAAAGGCCCTGGCCGCCCTGGTCGCGGAATGCGCCCGCGCCAATGCCCAGGCGGCACGAGAGGTACAGCGTACGTTCATCTATCCCAACGTCTTGGAGGATGCCCGCCGCGCGCTGGCGGCAGGCACCCGGGAGGGCCAGGCATGCTAACGTCCCGCCTTTCCCACTCACGCCAGGCACAGCCCCGCCGCTGGCCGTCTCCGCCCGATGGACGAACCGAAGAAGCCGCGCCGCCGCAAGAAGGATCCGGACACGCTGTATTGCTCGTTCTGCCACAAGTCCCAGCACGAGGTAAGCAAGCTGATCGCCGGCCCAAAGGTTCTGATCTGCGACGAATGCATCGAACTGTGCAACGAGATCATCGCCGAGGATGCGTTCAGCGTGGCGGAACGGCGCGGCACGCTGGCGGCGTACATCCTGCACCAGGAGCAGCAGGTCACGGAGATCCAGGAGCGCATCACCAAGGCCGCTCGCGCGCTGGGGGCATCATTCGCGCCTGGTGGCGAAACGCGCCACTGAGTGGCCTTCCGCAGACGCCGCAGGTCCAAGACAAAGGCGCAGGTCGAACGATTTTCTGCAGGCCGACCAGAAAAGTGCAGGTGGTGCAGGAGGGGCGCCCATGACCAAGCTCGTCTACAACATCGGCGAGCTCAAGGAGGTAATCGGCTTGGCGAAGTGGACCGTTTACGACCTTATCAAGAAAGGCGAGTTTCCCCGCCCTATCCAGCTGAGCGCTGGCCGCGTCGGATGGCGCGCAGCGGACCTCCAGCGGCGGATTGAAGAGCGTCCCACTACTGCCGAGACGCCCGATACCTGAAAGGCTATGCCCGCCCAAGAAAAAGGCCCCCAAGTGCTAAGCACTGGGGGCCTTTTTGCAGGTGGTCCACATTTCGGTCCACCTTTGGGATTTTCTTGCACTGCGGAAATCCGAAGACCCGCATGGATATTGGTCGGGGCGGTGGGATTCGAACTCACGACCCTCTGCTCCCAAAGCAGATGCGCTACCAGGCTGCGCTACGCCCCGAAGGGTGGCAACTATACCAGAATCCGGGCCCTTCGGGCTGCTCCCGCTCCTTCGGGACGCCGCGGCCGCCCGGTCCGGAAATCCACTGATTGACACCTATATAGTTCAAGCCTAAATTAATTACGACTTCCGGAGCAGTGCTGGACAGCCCCGGGACGGGTGGCGGTCTTGCCGTTTGCCTGTAAAAAAACACTCATCGGGAAACACATGGCAAACGCATCCTCTCCATCCGCCTGGACCACGCCGGCGCGGACCACCTATACCGTGCTGTTCGTCTGCTGGCTGGCCATTCTGTTCGAAGGCTATGACGTCGGCGTGATGGGTGCCGTCCTGCCGGCGCTGGCCGACGACAAGAACTGGAACTTGTCCTCGATAGAACTCGGATTGCTGGGCAGCTACGCGCTGGCGGGCATGTTCGTCGGCTCCTTCGTCGTGGGCACGCTGAGCGACCTGCTCGGCCGCCGGCGCATGCTGCTGGCCTGCGTCACCCTGTTCTCGCTGACGATGATCGGCGCGGCCTGGGCGCCCACGCCTAACTGGTTCGGCGCGTTCCGCTTCATTGGGGGCCTGGGGCTGGGTGGCCTGATTCCGGTGGCGGCGGCGCTGACCATCGAGTATTCCCCGCCGGCCAAGCGCGGCTTCAACTATGGCGTGATGTACTCGGGCTATTCGCTCGGCATCCTGTGCTCCGCCGCGGTGGCCATGGTTCTGCTCAGCCAGTTCGGCTGGCGGGCGGTGATCGCGGTGGGCGCCCTGCCCCTGCTGCTGGTGCCGGTCCTGGCGCGGCTGCTGCCCGAGTCGCTGGAGTACCTGCTGTCCAAGGGCGATGAGGCCGGCGCGCGGGCGCAGGCGCAACGCCTGGGCATCACCTCCCTGGAATCATTCCGGCCGCGCGAGGTCACCGGCGAGAAGGCGACCTGGCGCGACGTGATGGCCGCGGTGTTCGCGCCGCGCCACCTGCGCGCCACCCTGTGCTTCTGGGGCGCCTTGTTCCTGGGCCTGATGCTGGTGTATGGCCTGAGCACCTGGCTGCCGCAGATCATGCGCAAGAATGGCCATGACCTGGGGTCCAGCCTTTCCTTCCTGCTGGTATTCAGCCTGGCGTCCGCCATCGGCGGGCTCGTGCTGGGGCAGTTCGCCGACAAGACCGAACCGCGCAAAATCGTGGCGCTGTTCTATCTGGCTGGCGGGGTGGGAATCTATTGCCTCACCTTCAATAGCCCGCTGGCGGTGAACTATCTGTGGGTGGCGCTGGCCGGCGTGGGCAGCATTTCCTCGTCGCTGATCCTGACGGGCTATCTGACCGGCTACTACCCGGCGCATGCACGCGGCGCCGCGGCGGGCTGGGCGCTGTCGTTTGCCCGCATCGGTGCGATGAGCGGCCCCATCGTCGGCGGCTATCTGGCCAGCCTGAAACTGCCGCTGGCCTGGAACTTCATTGCGTTCTCGTGCGCGGCGGTGCTGGCGGCGATCTTCGTTCTGCTGATTCCGGGCCGTTACGCGGGCAACCCCAAGCCGGCATCCGAGCCGGACGCCACGCCGGCCCTGCAGCGGCCCTGACATGAAAAACGGCGCGCCACCAGGGCGCGCCGTTTACGGAACCGCGGACGATCCGGCAACGATCAGCCGAAGCGGCCCGTGATGTAGTCTTCGGTTTCCTTGCGCGAAGGCTTCACGAAGATCTGGTCGGTCTGGCCAAACTCCATCAGCTCGCCCAGGTACATGTAGGCGGTGTAGTCCGAGCAGCGCGCGGCCTGCTGCATGTTGTGCGTCACGATCACGACGGTGTAGTCGTTCTTCAGTTCAGCGATCAGTTCTTCGATCTTGGCGGTGGAGATCGGATCCAGCGCCGAGCAAGGCTCGTCCAGCAGCAGCACTTCCGGCTTGATGGCCACGCCGCGCGCGATGCACAGGCGCTGTTGCTGGCCGCCCGACAGGCTGTTGCCGCTCTGGTGCAGCTTGTCCTTCACTTCGTTCCACAGCGCCGCCTTGCTCAGCGCCCACTCCACGCGCTCGTCCATTTCGCCCTTGGACAGGCGTTCGAACAGACGCACGCCGAAGGCGATGTTGTCGTAGATGCTCATGGGGAAAGGCGTGGGCTTCTGGAACACCATGCCGACCTTGGCGCGGATCAGCGAGATGTCGGTCTTGGCCGTCAGGAGGTTCTCGCCGTCCAGGATGATCTCGCCCTCGGCGCGCTGGCCGGGGTACAGCTCGAACATGCGGTTGAACGTGCGCAGCAGCGTCGACTTGCCGCAGCCCGACGGGCCGATGAAGGCAGTGACCTTCTTCTCCTGGATCGACATGTTCACATTGCGGATCGCATGGAACTTGCCGTAGTAGAAGTTCAGGTTCTTGACCTCGATCTTGTTCTTGACGGCGGTAGCGGTATTTTCCATTTGGTTTCCCTTGGCTCCGGCGCGCCCAGCGCGCCGGCAAAGCGATCTTTACTTGCGGAACATGTTGCGGGCAATGATGTTGATGCCCAGCACCAGCAGCGTAATCAGCGTGGCCCCGGCCCAGGCCAGGTTGTTCCAGTCCTTGAACGGGCTGGCGGCGTATTGGTAGATCACGACCGGCAGGTTGGCCATCGGGCCATTCATGTTCCACGACATGAACTGGTTGGACAGGGCGGTGAACAGCAGCGGCGCGGTCTCGCCGGAAATCCGGGCGATGGCCAGCAGCACGCCGGTGATGATGCCGGACTTGGCGGCGCGATAGCACACCAGGGTGATCATGCGCCACTTGGGGCATCCCAGCGCCGCGGTAGCTTCGCGCAGGCTGTTGGGCACCAGCAGCAGCATGTTGTCGGTCGTGCGCACCACCACCGGGATCACCAGGATGGACAGCGCGATCGCGCCGGCCCAGCCGGAGTAATGTCCCACCTGCGCCACATACACGGCGTAGATGAACAGGCCGATGATGATGGAAGGTGCCGACAGCAGCACGTCGTTCAGGAAGCGCGTGGCCGGCGCCAGCCAGCCGCGCTGGCCGTATTCGGCCAGGTAGGTGCCGGCCAGGATGCCGACCGGCGTGCCGATCAGCGTGCCCACGCCCGCCATCATCACACTGCCGATGATGGCGTTGATCAGGCCGCCGGCCTGGCCCGGCGGCGGCGTGATTTCGGTGAAGAGCGTGTACGACAGCGCCGGCGCGCCCTTCGCCAGCAGCGTGAGGATGATCCAGAACAGCCAGAACAGGCCGAACACCAGCGTTCCCATCGACACGGCGAGCATGACGCGGTTGACCGCGCGGCGCCGGCGATAGATGCCGTTCTGCATATTGAGTACTGATTCAGCCATGGTCTTTTCCTTGTGCTCCGGGCGCGTCAGGTTTTCTTGCCTTCGCCGGCGGACAGGCGAACCAGCAGCATCTTGGCAAAGGCCAGCACAATCGTCGTGATCAGGAACAGGATCAGGCCCAGTTCCAGCAACGCCGCCTTCTGTATGCCGCCTGCCTCATTGAATTCATTGGCGAGCGCGGAGGCGATCGAGTTGCCCGGCGAAAACAGCGAGCCGGACCACTTGAACGCGTTGCCGATCACGAAGGTCACGGCCATGGTCTCGCCCAGGGCGCGGCCCAGGCCGAGCATGATGCCGCCGATAACGCCCGACTTGGTGAACGGCAGGACCACGCGCCACATCACTTCCCAAGTCGTGCTGCCCAGGCCGTAGGCCGATTCCTTGAGCATCGCCGGCACCAGTTCGAACACGTCGCGCATGACGGCCGCGATGAACGGGATGATCATGATCGACAGGATCAGGCCCGCGGTGAAGATGCCGATGCCGAACGGCGGCCCCGCGAAGAGCCCCCCGATGACGGGCAGGCTGCCCAGGGTCGCGATCAGGTAGGGCTGCACATACTGCTGGAATACGGGCACGAAGACGAACAGACCCCACATGCCATAGATGATGGACGGGATGGCCGCCAGCATTTCGATCGCGGTGCCCAAGGGGCGACGCAGCCAGGTCGGCGACAGCTCGGTCAGGAAGATGGCGATGCCGAAAGACACCGGCACCGCGATGATCAGCGCGATCGCCGAAGTCAGCAGGGTGCCGATGATCGGCACCACGGCGCCGTAGTTCGAATTGACGGGGTCCCAATCATTGAGCCAGAGGAACGACAGGCCATATTTGGCCAGCGACTCGCGGCTGCCGTAGATCAGGGAGACAAGAATCGCCGCCAGCAAAATGAACACCAGGAAGGCGAACAGGCGGGTCAGATTCTTGAACAGCGCATCCATCAGCGCGTTTTTGGTTTGCTTCATAGGCGAAGGCGTGCCGGTAGTCACGGAGTCCGCCCCGCTGGGCGGAAGCGGCACACTATTATCCATTACCGCGCTCATGGATGGACTTTCCTTAGGAAACCTGGGGGGGAAAACAGGAGGATCATGCTGCGGGCGGCGGCCCCGACGC
Source organism: Achromobacter deleyi (assembly GCF_013116765.2). GTDB lineage: Bacteria > Pseudomonadota > Gammaproteobacteria > Burkholderiales > Burkholderiaceae_B > Achromobacter > Achromobacter deleyi_A. The sequence continues at coordinate 6,368,119 of NZ_CP074375.1, read as the reverse complement.
CCGCTATCGGGCGTCGGGGCCGCACTATCCAGCCTTACTTCCAGACGGGCGCGCCGTCGGCGGACTTCACTTCGCCCCAGGCCGCGCGGATTTCCTTGGTCACGGCTTCCGGCAGCGGCACGTAGTCCATGGCTTCAGCCGACTTGGCGCCGTTCTTGAACGTCCAGTCGAAGAATTCCAGGACAGCCTTGCCCTGAGCCGGCTTGTCTTGCGACTTGTGGATCAGGATGAAGGTGGCGGCGGTGACGGGCCAGGAATCGGCGCCCGGCTCGTCGGTCAGGACCACGCCCATGCCCGGCGCGCTCTTCCAGTCGGCGTTGGCGGCCGCGGCGGCGAATGCCTTCTGCTCGGGCTGGACGAACTTGCCGTCCTTGTTCTGCAGCTGCGTCCAGGCCAGCTTGTTCTGCTTGGCGTAGGCGTATTCGACGTAGCCGATCGAGTTCTTCAGCTGGCCAACGTAGGCGGCGACGCCTTCGTTACCCTTGCCGCCCTGGCCGGTGGGCCACTTGACGGCCTTGCCTTCGCCAACCTGCGCCTTCCATTCCGGCGACACCTTGGACAGGTAGTTCGTCCAGCCGAAGGTGGTGCCCGAGCCGTCCGAACGGTGCACGACGATGATGTCGGCCGCAGGCAGCTTGACGTCGGGGTTCAGCGCCTTGATGGCGGCGTCGTCCCACTTCTTGATCTTGCCCAGGAAGATGTCGCCCAGGACTTTGCCCGAGAGCTTCAGCTTGCCCGGCTCGACGCCGTCGATGTTCACGACGGCCACGGTGCCGCCGATCACGGCGGGGAACTGCAGCAGGCCGTTCTTTTCCAGGTCGGCTGCCTTCATCGGATCATCCGAGGCGCCGAAGTCGACGGTCTTGGCGATGATCTGCTGCTGGCCGCCGCCCGAACCGATGGACTGGTAGTTCACCGCGTTGTTGGTCGCGGCCTTGTAGTCGGACGCCCACTTGGCGTAGATGGGGTACGGGAACGATGCGCCGGCGCCGGTGACATTGGCAGCCTGGACGGCAAACACGGCGGCGCTCAGCGCGACGCCCAGGGAAACTTGCTTGAAGACACGTTTGAACATCTGGGTTCCTTCTGTGCTCGTTAGAGGAGTCTTGGCAGGCTTTGGTTACTGCCTGTCTTTCAGCGACCCTCGCATCTTAGAAGCCCAACGTGACAGGATAGTGACAGTCACATACGGTTCATGCGACAGCTCGAATTCCCCTGAAAACACGCCGGCCGCCCCGTGAATCCTGGGCGGCCGGTGTATTTGGGGACAAACCCCTTTATGACAATGGAGGGCTACACCCCCAGTTTCTGCATCAGAACCTGGTGCAGGTTGAAGGGTTCGCGGCGGCTCTTGACGCGGGCATAGTCGCCGTCCTGCTGCTGCTGCCACGCCAGCTGGTTGTCGCGCAGCGCATAGGTGAAGGCCTCGTCGATCACGCGCTTCTTCAGCGTCTTGTCGTAGATGGGGAAGGCGATCTCCACGCGGCGGAAGAAATTGCGGTCCATCCAGTCGGCCGACGACAGGTACACGGTCTCTTCGCCGTCCGCATAGAAATAGAAGACGCGCGAATGCTCCAGGAACCGGCCGACGATGGAGCGCACGCGGATATTCTCCGACAGGCCGGGCACGCCGGCGCGCAGCGCGCAAACGCCGCGCACGATCAGGTCGATCTTCACTCCCGCCTGGCCGGCCTTGTAGAGTTCTTCGATGATCTGCTCTTCCAGCAGCGAATTCATCTTGGCCATGATGCGAGAGCGCTTGCCCGCCTTGGCGGCCCGCGCCTCCGCGCGGATCAGCGCCACCATGCCTTCATGCATGGTGAACGGGGACTGCATCAGCGCCTTGAGAGAGCGGCGGGCGCCCAGCCCGGTCAGCTGCGCAAACACCTTGTCCATGTCTTCGCACAGCTTCGGATCCGCGGTCAGCAGCCCGAAATCGGTATACAGGCGCGCCGTGCGCGGATGATAGTTGCCGGTGCCCAGGTGAGCGTAGCGGCGCAGGCGCCCTTTTTCGCGGCGCAGCACCACCGCCATCTTGGCGTGCGTCTTATGCGCCACTACGCCGTAGACGACGTGCGCGCCCACTTCTTCCAGCTTGGAGGCCCAGTTGATGTTGGTCTGCTCGTCAAAGCGCGCCATCAGTTCCACCACCACCGTCACTTCCTTGCCGGCGCGCGCGGCCGCCAGCAGGATCTTCATCAGCTCGGAGTCCTCGCCGGTGCGGTAGATGGTCTGCTTGATGGCCATCACGTCCGGATCCAGCGCGGCGGCGGTCAGGAAGTCGATAACGGGCTGGAACGACTGGTAGGGATGATGCAGCAGGCGGTCCCGCTCGGCCACCGCCTCGAACAGGTCGGCCGGCTTGTCGCCCACCCGATCGAACGGCGCCGGCACGGGAGCGCGGTAGTCGGGAAACAGCAGGTCCGGCCGCGCCGCCGAGTTGCAGAGCTGCATCAGCCGCGACAGGTTCACCGGCCCGGGCACCCGGTAGGTGTCGTCGGACTTGAGCGAGAACTCGCGCTGCAGGAAGGTTTCCAGTTCGACGGGCGTCAGCTTGTCGATCTCAAGGCGCACGGCGGCGCCGAAATTGCGCTGGGACAGCTCGCCTTGCAGCGCATGGCGCAAATTCGTGACTTCTTCCTCGTCCACGAACAGATCACTGTTGCGCGTGACCCGCCACTGGTAGCAACCCAGCATTTCCAGCCCAGGGAACAGCTCGCCCACGAAGGCGCGCAACAAGGAGGTCAGCAGGATGTAGCCCTCCGGCTGGCCGGAGAGCTCCTGCGGCATCTTGATCAGGCGCGGCAGGGCGCGAGGCGCCTGCACGATGGCAATCGATGCCTGGCGGCCGAAGGCGTCGGCCCCCGACAGCGACACAATGAAGTTCAGGCTCTTGTTGTAGACGCGGGGGAACGGGTGCGCCGGATCCAGCCCGATCGGAGTCAGGAGGGGCATCACATCGCGGTGGAACACATCACGCGCCCACTCCTGCTGCTGCGGGTTCCATTCGGACGCGTGGTGCAGCGCGATGCCCTCCGCGTGCATGGCCGGCAGAATCTCGTCATTGAGCAGGTTGTACTGGCGCCCCACCAGTTCATGCACCGCCTGCTGGACGCTGTCGAACGCCTGGTCCGGCGTCTTGCCGTCCGGCCCGATCAGGTTGGGCGACTGGCGCTGCTGCTCTTTCAGACTGGATATCCGGATCTCGAAGAACTCATCCAGGTTGGAACTGACGATGCACACGTAGCGCAGCCGCTCAAGCAGGGGCGTCTTCGGGTTCTCCGCCATCGCCAGCACACGTTCGTTGAATTTGAGCAGCGACAACTCGCGATTCAGGAGCAAGGGCTCGCCATGCGGGCGTGTGGTCATACCGGATTCCATACGAAGGGAGAGCGTGGAGTTTTACTGCAAAATAGTGACGGTTCTATGACAGCGCCAAAACCGTAGCGTACGCCAAATACGGGACGTATGGCGCAACGCCGTGATCCTCCCAAGCCCCTGTTCCATAAGCGAAAACCCGCAGCGAGGAGCGCTGTCACATGGGGTCTCTATAATCAGACCACCTCTCAGCCAATATTACGAGCCGCATGGATCAACTTCTGGCCGCGGTGGACCTCGGGTCCAACAGCTTTCGCCTCTCCATCGGACGCATCGTTCAACAGGACGGTACGCCCCAGATCTATCAGATTGACCGCCTCAAGGAAACCGTCCGGCTTGCCGCCGGGCTCGACGCAGAGAAACGACTTGGCGACGACGCCATCGACCGGGCCATTGCCGTCCTGGAGCGCTTCGGCGACCGGCTGCGCAGTTTCCATCCCAACCGGGTCCGCGCGGTCGCCACCAACACTTTCCGAGTCGCCCGCAATACCCGCGACTTCCTGCCCCGGGCCGAGGCCGCGCTGGGCTTTCCCATCGAAGTCATCGCCGGCCGCGAAGAAGCCCGCCTGATTTTCTCGGGCGTGGTCCACACCCTGCCCCCGTCGCCCAACAAGCGGCTGGTCATCGACATCGGCGGCGGATCGACTGAAGTCATCATTGGCAAAGGGCATGAGCCCGGCCTGATGTCCTCGTTGTACATGGGCTGCGTCAGCTACAGCCGCCAGTTCTTCTCGGATGGCGTGGTGGATGCCCATCAGATGAAGCAGGCCGAGCTCGCCGCCCGCCGCGAAATCGAAGTCATCGCCAAGCAGTACCGGAAGATGGGCTGGAAGGAAGCCTATGGCTCTTCCGGCACCGCCAAGGCGCTCTTTGCCATCCTGACCGAAAGCCGCTTCTCCGACCGGGGCATCACGCGAGCGGGCCTGGCCAAGCTGAAGGACCGCATCATCCGCTCCGGCCGTGTCATCCCGTCCGAATTGCCCGGCATCAAGATCGAGCGATCCGACGTGCTGCCCGGCGGCCTGGCCATCATGAGCGCGCTCTTCGACGAGCTGGGCATCGACGTCATGCATACGGGCGACGGCGCCCTGCGCCTGGGCGTGCTGTATGACCTGCTGGGCCGCGACGACGAACATGACAAGCGCGACGAATCCGTGCGCCAGTTCATGAAGCGTTATCACGTGGATCTGAACCAGGCCCGCCGCGTGCGCCACGCGGCGCTGAGCCTGTTCGACGCCATGGTCGCCGACGGCCCGGAACGCGCCGAGCTGCGGCCCGCGCTGGGCTGGGCAGCCGACCTGCACGAAGTGGGCCTGTCCATCGCCCACAACGCGTATCACAAGCACACGGCCTACGTGCTGGAAAACGCCGACATGCCTGGCTTCTCGCGCGCGGACCAGCAATTGCTGGCGCTGCTGGCGCTGGGCCACCAGGGCAAGCTGGGCAAGCTGGAACCGCTGGCGCGCAGCCGCGCGCAATGGAAGGCCATTCTCAGCCTGCGCCTGGCTGTGCTGCTGTTTCGCCGCCGCGGCGAGATCGAACCGCTGCCGCTTACCGCGTCGGTGCGCGAGAACTCCATCGTCGTGCGCGTCAACCGCGAATGGCTGGCCCAGCATCCCCTCAGCGACTTCACGCTGCGCGCCGAAGAGGCGGAATGGAACAAGGTGGGATTTTCGTTCGAACTGCTGGAGTTCTGACGAGACAAGGCGGACGAGGGGTCTAGCGCCCTCGCCCGCCCGGGATGCCTAGAACGGCGACAGATCGGTTTCGCGCTCGAGCTGCTTGAGCTCCATGCGCAACGGCCTCGTGGCCCGCCGTATTAATCTGATCGTCATCCGGCGGAGCAGTCGGCGCATGATGTTCAGCGCTGACCGTTGACGGCGGCCGGCTGGTCCAGGCCGAAATGGCGGCGGTAGCGCTCGTCCATGCGGTCCATCTTCAGCAGCACCGGGAAGTCGGCGGCATTGAAGTCGGGGTCCCATGCGGGCTCGCCACAGACCTTTGCGCCCAGCTTCAGGTAGCCCTTGATCAGCGGCGGAACCCGCGCCGGCAAGGCGCTGTTGAGCTTTTCCACGGGGTAGCGGTGCAGCGGCGTCACGCGCGGCTCGTTGCCCTGGGGCAGATGCCTCGAGACGGTGCGCCACACTTCCGCGGCGGTGACGCCGTCATCGCGCAGGCTCACGCTGGCGCAGCCCAGCACATACTCGTAGCCGCCGCGGCGCAGGTACTCCGCCAGCCCGGACCACAGCAGCATGATGGCCGCCCCGCCGCGGTAGTCGGCATGCGTGCAGGAACGGCCGACCTCCACGAGTTCGTCGCGGATGGAGCCCAGGCCGGACAGGTCGAACTCGGACTGCGAGTAATAGCCACCCGCTTCCCGCGCTTTTTCCGGGGTCAGGATCCGGTAGGTGCCGACGACGCGGTCCGTATCGATTTCGCGGACCATCAGGTGCTCACAGTACGGGTCGAAGCGATCGTGCTCGATGCCGTCCTGGGCATCAGGGAACACCACGCCCATGTCTTCTGTGAAGACGTCATAGCGCAGGCGTTGAATCTGCTCGATTTCTTCAGCCGTGCGCGCCAGCCCCACCGCGAGCACCTTGGGGGCGGCCCCCGTCCACGGTTCAGCGGCATTACGGCTCGGGTTGATGCGTGCTAGTTCCAGCATTGCGCGAAGCTCCTAGAGAGTCCAGCCAGTGTGGACGCCCTGTATGTCAAAGACTTGACCAATATGTTACGTGACTATGAAGTTTAGTTCGGGGCAGATAGGTTCACTTTGCACCCTTTACGACAAATATTTTCAAAACAATACAATACATATCAAAACAAAGGCCACGCGCCGAGTCACGACGCGTGGCCTTCATATTAAATCGAAAACCCAGGGTTTACCCCAGGCTGGCCGCAAGCTTTTCAGCAGAAGTGGTGGCAAGGACCTCGTCTTCGGCTTCAACCATCAGCCGCAGCTTGGGTTCGGTGCCGGAAGCCCGGATGAGAATCCGGCCACGGCCGTCCAGTTCGGCTTCCACAGCCTGACGCGCGGCGGTCAGGCCGGCGTGCGTCTTCCAGTCCTGTCCCGGCGTCAGCGGCACGTTGATCATCGTCTGGGGGTACATGCGCAAGTCGCTTACCCAGCCGGCCAGCGGCACCGAATTACGACGCAGCGCGGTCAGGACCTGCAACGCGGCAACGATGCCGTCGCCGGTCGAATGGCAGTCCAGGCACAGCAGGTGGCCCGAGCTCTCGCCGCCGTACAGCCAGCCGCGCGACTGCATCTGCTCCAGCACGTAGCGGTCGCCCACGTTGGCGCGCTCGAAGCCCACACCCAGGCGCTTCATTTCGCGCTCGAAACCGAAGTTGGTCATGAGCGTACCCACGACGCCGTCGACCTTGCCGCGCTGCATGCGCTCGCGCACGATGGCATACATGAGTTCGTCGCCGTTGTAGATGCGACCCTCTCCGTCCACCATCTGCAGGCGGTCGGCGTCGCCGTCCAGCGCGATGCCCAGCTGCGCCCCGCGAGCCTTCACTTCCTTGGCCAGCAGCTCGGGATGCAGCGCGCCCACGCCCTTGTTGATGTTGAAGCCGTCCGGGTGCACGCCGATCGCATGCACCTCGGCGCCCAATTCGCGGAACACGTGCGGCGCGATGTTGTAGGCGGCGCCGTGAGCGGCGTCCACCACGATCGTCATGCCGTTCAGGTCCAGATCGTTGGGGAACGTGCTCTTGCAGAATTCGATGTAGCGGCCCTGGGCATCGCCCATGCGGCGCGCCCGGCCCAGTCCTTCCGAGCTGACGCAACCCAGCGGCTCGTCCAGCGCGGCCTCGATGTCGGCCTCGATATCGTCGGGCAACTTCATGCCCTGGGCCGAGAAGAACTTGATGCCGTTGTCCTGATAGGGATTGTGCGAGGCGCTGATCACAATGCCCGCCACCAGGCGCAGGGCCCGGGTCAGGTAGGCCACGGCGGGCGTGGGGATCGGACCGGCCAGCAGCACGTCGATGCCGGCCGCCGACAAGCCGGCTTCCAGGGCGGACTCCAGCATGTAGCCCGAGATCCGGGTGTCCTTGCCGATCACGACCTGCGGGCGGCTGGCGCCGCGCACGGCGTGCTCGCGCGCCAGCACGCGGCCCGCCGCATAACCCAGGCGCAGGGCGAATTCGGCGTTGATCACCGGACCGCCAACTTCACCGCGCACTCCATCGGTACCGAAATACTTGCGTCGAATCATGAACTGATAACTCCTTGTTCGGCCGCCTGCCATACCTTAAGCGCATCCAACGTAGCGGCAACATCGTGCACGCGCACGATGGAAGCGCCACGCGCCACGCAGGCAAGGGCGGCGGCAATGCTGCCGGGCAACCTGTCGCCGACGGGCCGGCCTGTGGCCTGGCCGATCATGGTTTTACGCGACAAGCCGATCAGCAATGGATAACCGGTGCTGCGCAAGCTGGACAGCCTGCGCAGCAATTGAAAGTTCTGGTCGCCGGTCTTGCCAAAGCCGAAGCCCGGGTCAAGCACTATACGGCGAGGATCGATCCAGGCCGCGCGCAGCTTCTGCGCGCGAGCCCCCAGGAATAGTCCGATTTCACCGATCAGGTCGGTGTACTCGGGCGGCGCGGCCTGCATGGTGCGCGGTTCGCCCTTCATATGCATCACGCACAAACCACAGCGCGATTGAGTCACTGCCTCGATCGCGCCCGGCTGCCTGAAGCCATAGATATCGTTGATCATATCCGCGCCGGCGTCCAGCGTGGCGCGCATGACTTCCGGCTTGAAGGTGTCGATCGACAGCGGAACGCCGCAATCGCGCAACGCCTCCACCACCGGCAAGAGCCGGGCCAGTTCGTCCGCCACGGATACGGGATCGGCCCCCGGCCGCGTGGACTCGCCGCCCAGATCCAGGATATGGGCGCCTTCCTTGATCAACTGGCGCGCATGCGCCACCGCGGAATCGGTATCGTCGTGTTGGCCGCCGTCGGAAAAGGAATCCGGCGTGACATTGACGATGCCCATGACAAGCGGGCGCTCGAGATCAAACTCGAAGCGCCCGCAAAGAAAGTTATTTGCCATAAACCAGAACGAAGTACCTCAGACCGCGGCTGCCGTGCTGCCGCCTGTGGCCAGGCCGGTCGGCGGCGTGTCGGACGTATCCGACGGACCTTGCGGCGTCTTCGGGGGACGCGGGGGGCGGCCCTCGATGATGTCGTTGATCTGGTCGGCGTCGATGGTTTCCCATTCCAGCAGCGCGGCGGTCATCACTTCGACCTTGTCGCGATTGTCTTCCAGGATCTTGCGCGCGACGCCGTACTGCTCGTCGATGATGCGGCGGATCTCGGTGTCCACCTTCTGCATGGTGGCTTCGGACATGTGGGTCGTCTTGGTGACGCTGCGGCCCAGGAAGACTTCGCCTTCGTTTTCAGCGTAGACCATGGGGCCCAGTTCGTCGGTCATGCCGTAGCGCGTGACGATGTCGCGGGCGATGGCGGTGGCGCGTTCGAAGTCATTCGAGGCGCCCGTCGTCATCTGGTCCATGAACAGTTCTTCGGCGATGCGGCCGCCAAACAGCACGGCGATGGTGGACAGCAGACGGCCCTTGTCCATGCTGTAGCGGTCGGTTTCCGGCAGCTGCATCGTCACGCCCAGCGCACGGCCGCGCGGGATGATGGTGACCTTGTGGACCGGGTCGGTCTTGGGCAGCAGGCGTGCGACGATCGCGTGGCCGGATTCGTGGTACGCGGTGTTCTTGCGTTCCTCTTCGGGCATGACGATCGAACGGCGCTCGGCGCCCATGATGATCTTGTCCTTGGCCTTTTCGAAGTCGGACATATCCACCGTGCGGCCATTGCGGCGGGCGGCGAACAGCGCGGCTTCGTTGACCAGGTTGGCCAGGTCGGCGCCGGAGAAGCCCGGGCAGCCGCGCGCCAGGATGGTCGCGTCGACGTTGGGCGACAGCGGAACCTTGCGCATGTGGACCTTCAGGATCTGTTCGCGGCCGCGGATATCAGGCAGCGGCACCACGACCTGGCGGTCAAAACGGCCCGGACGCAGCAGCGCCGGATCCAGCACGTCGGGACGGTTGGTCGCGGCGATCACGATCACGCCCTGGCCGGATTCGAAGCCGTCCATTTCCACCAGCATCTGGTTCAGCGTCTGTTCGCGTTCGTCGTTGCCGCCACCCAGGCCGGCGCCACGCTGACGGCCCACCGCATCGATTTCGTCGATGAAGATGATGCAGGGAGCGTGCTTCTTGGCGTTCTCGAACATGTCGCGGACACGGGCCGCACCCACGCCGACGAACATTTCAACGAAGTCCGAACCGGAGATGCTGAAGAAAGGAACCTTGGCTTCGCCCGCGATGGCCTTGGCCAGCAGCGTCTTGCCGGTACCGGGCGAGCCGACCATCAGCACGCCGCGGGGGATACGGCCGCCAAGCTTCTGGAACTTGCTGGGGTCGCGCAGGAAATCGACCAGTTCCTGGACGTCTTCCTTGGCTTCATCGCAGCCGGCGACGTCAGCGAACGTGATCTGGTTGGTGTTTTCGTCGAGCATCCGGGCGCGCGACTTGCCAAAGCTGAACGCGCCGCCTCTGCCGCCGCCCTGCATCTGGCGCATGAAGAACACCCAGACGCCGATCAGCAGCAGCATGGGGAACCACGACACGAAGATGCTCATCAGCAGCGACTGCTCTTCACGCGGCTTGCCCGAAACCTGCACCCCGAACTTCAGCAGATCGGAGACCATCCAGAGGTCGCCGGGAGAAGTCAGCGTGTAGGCGCGGCCCGCGTCGGGGGTGACGTACAGCACATCGCCTTGAACGTCGACCTTGCGGATACGTCCCGCCTTGGCGTCGTCCATGAACTGCGTGTAGGTCACGCCGTCCTGGGTCTGAGCGCGTCCGTCGAACTGTTTGAAGACGGTGAACAGCACCAGGGCTATCACCATCCAGACAGCGACTTTGGAAAATGAATTATTCAAGGTCGATCTCCTGCTTTCGATTCCGACCGGCGACTGCGCACCCGCGTATGGCACAGTCACAAGTATGTCAATAGCCCATTCTACCCTGTCGGACCGAGTTGCGTCCTGGCAGCCGTGGGGCCCATTTAATTACATTTGATTCTTGAGTTTTCTGGTCGTTGTCTCGGCAGGCCGGTGGTTTTTTTCCGGGTCCCGGGCAACATGCCCTGGACGGGGGGTTACTTCAGATCGCGCGCCACCAGAAAGGTTTCAGAGGATTTATCCCGAGATGCCTTCGGCTTGCGTTCGACCACCCGCTTGAAGCGCTGCTTGAAGGACTGCACGATCTGCGAAAAGCCGCTGCCGTGGAAGGCCTTGACGATCAGCGCCCCATTGGGCTTCAAATGGGCGCAGGAGAATTCCATCGCCAATTCGCACACATGCTGGATGCGCGCGGAGTCGGCAATACCCACGCCTGACAAGTTGGGGGCCATGTCGGAAATAACAAGGTCCACCGCGCGCGATCCGACCATGTCTTCTAATTGTTTCAGAACGTCATCGTCGCGGAAGTCGCCCTGGATGAATTCGACACCCGCGACGGGTTCCATCGGAAGCAGGTCCAGCGCGATAATGCGTCCATCCACGACCCCGCCAGGCCCCGCCAGGCGCTCGCGCGCCACTTGGGACCAACTGCCGGGCGCCGAGCCCAGGTCGATGACCAGGTCTCCTCGGCGCATCAGCTTTTCGGTGTCCAGGATCTCGATCAGCTTGAAAGCGGCGCGGGCGCGATAGCCCTTCTGTTGCGCCAGCTTCACATAGGGATCGTTGATGTGCTGGTGAATCCAGTCTTTAGAGAATTTATTCTTGGCCATTACCGTACAATTCCACGCATGCCTATATTAGAACTTACCTCTCGTGAGCGCAGCGACCTTCGGTCCGCCGCTCACCCTCTGCGCCCCGTCGTCCTGATTGGCGACAATGGCCTGACTGAAGCCGTGCTCAAGGAAATTGACCTTGCACTGTCTTCGCACGGCCTCATCAAGGTCCGTGCCGGCGGCGACGACCGCGAAGCTCGCGATGCCATGCTGTCCACCATCTGCGACACGCTATCCTGCGCCCCCGTGCACCACCTGGGCAAGACCCTGATTCTTTTCCGCCCGCTGGCTGGCAACGTCAAGCCCGCCGCCCTGGCATCGATGGAGCCCGAGCGTCCGGCAAAGCGCCGCACCTCCGAGCCCTACACGCCCAAGAAGCTGGCCGCCGAAGGCAAGTCCTTGTCCAAGCGCCCGCGCCGCAGCGAATCCGAAGAGCCCAAGCCGGCGAAGACGCGTTACGTGCCCCAGGACGAGCTCAACAAGAACGGCAAACCCATGCGTCCCAGCAACAAGCGCGCAACCTCGGGCGGTCACGGCATTCCCCGCCGCGCCGGCAGCGCGCTCAGCCTGCGGGCCGGAGCACGCAGCGGCACCAGCCGCAAGACGTCGAAAAGGTAAGGCCGGGCACAAAAACGGGCGCTTTACGCGCCCGGTCCACCATAGCGATCCGCAATGTACCGCGGAATTCAGACGAACGCAGGGTTCGGGCTATGGTGTTTTGACAGTTTTACCGCTTGAGACGTTTGCGTCAGATGTAACGCACGCCCAGGACTTCATATTCGCGAACGCCAGCCGGGGCCTTGACCTCGACTACATCGCCTTCGCTCTTGCCGATCAACGCGCGCGCCACGGGGCTGGACACGGAAATCAGGTTCGACTTGATATCGGCTTCGACGTCGCCGACGATCTGGTACGTCACACGATCGCCCGAATCCAGGTCCTCGATGTCGACGGTGGCGCCAAACACGGCGCGGCCTTCGGCTTCCAGGGAGGAAGGGTCGATCAGGTGGGCATTGGAAAGCGTGCCTTCAAGTTCAGCAATCCGGCCCTCGATAAAACCTTGGCGCTCGCGAGCGGCGTCGTATTCGGCATTTTCCGACAGATCACCCTGCGCGCGCGCCTCAGCGATGGCGTTAATCACGGCAGGACGTTCCACGGTTTTCAGCCGCTGGAGCTCTTCTTGCAAGCGCTCGGCCCCGCGCACGGTCAAAGGAATGGCAGACATGTCGTTTCCCAAACAAAAGTAGAAAAACGCCCCGAAGGAGCGTTCTCGGTGAAGGTCGTAACACTGGCGCGCGCTTGCCGTCGGTGTGCTTGAACAAATGACGGGCGGCGCGGACGACCAAAACAAAACCCCGGCTCGGGTCGGAACCGGGGCAATCAAGGTCATATTGTGGTCAAAGTCCGCGGGAATTGCAAGCCACCGGAGAAAACGCCCTTTTCGACGCATTTCGCCGCTGTAACCCGCTAAAACCCGTCATTTCGTCAAGAATCCAAAAGAATGGAACGGACTTGGCGCCGCCGCGGGGTCTGGAGCCTCATCTTTTCCGCTCGCATTGCGTTGCGGAAAAGATACTCCTCGATAGGCTATTCAATTCCTCAGCGGGTCGGCCGCCTTATTCCGGCGGCGCAGCAGCGCGTACAGGATGATGGCGCCGAAGGTGGCGGTACCGATGCCACCCAGCGTGAAGTTGCCCAGCTTGACGGTGAAGTCGCCCGCGCCCAGCACCAGCGTGACGGCGGCCACGATGAGGTTGCGGTTGTCGCTGAAATCCACCTGGTTGACCACCCAGATGCGGGCCCCGGCGATGGCGATCAGGCCGAACACCACGACCGACATGCCGCCCAGAACGGGCGCCGGGATCGTCTGGATCAGCGCGCCGAACTTGGGCGAAAAGCCCAGGACGATGGCGATCAGCGCTGCCACGACAAAGACCAGCGTGGAGTAGATGCGGGTGACTGCCATCACGCCGATGTTCTCGGCGTAGGTCGTGACGCCGGTGCCGCCCACGGCGCCCGAGACCATCGTGGCCACGCCGTCGCCAACGAAGGCGCGGCCCAGGTAGCGGTCCAGATCCTGCCCGGTCATGGCGCTGACGGCTTTCACGTGGCCCAGGTTTTCGGCCACCAGGATGATGGCGACCGGCACGATCAGGCCCATGGCCTCGGCCTTGAACACCGGCGCGGCGAATTGCGGCAGACCGATCCATGCGGCCGCCGAGACGGCCGAGAAATCAATGGGCTTGCCCAGGCCCATGCCATTGGCCAGGACCGCGTACACCACGCAGGCCAGGATCAGGCCCACCAGGATCAGCAGGCGCTGCACCATCCCCCGGGTGTAGACGGCAATCCCGCCCACGCACACGATAGTGACCATCGCCATGACACTGTCGAAGCCCGAGGCGCCCATTGCGCCCTTGGCCGCGATGGGCGCAAGGTTCAGCCCGATCACGGCGACCACCGCACCCGTCACGACGGGCGGCATGAGCGTGTCGATCCAGTTGGCGCCGCCCCCGGCGCGCGCATTGACGATCCAGACAACCACGCCGATCAGCGTATAGGCCAGGCCGCAGGCAATGATGGCGCCCAGCGCCACGCCGATATTGGCGTTGGCGCCTCCGCCGGCATAGCCGGTCACGGCGATCACCCCGCCGATGAAGGCGAAGCTGGAGCCCAGATAGCTGGGCACACGTCCGCCCACGAACAGAAAGAAGATCAGCGTGCCGATGCCTGACATCAGGATGGCGACGTTCGGGTCAAAGCCCATGAGCAACGGAGCCAGGACGGTGGAGCCGAACATCGCGACCACGTGCTGGGCGCCCATGGCCACGTTCTTGGGCCAGGACAGCCTTTCGTCGGGCGCGATGATGACGCCGGGCTCGGCGTCATCCGCCAGGCGCCAGCGCGGAAAATAGGAATTGGACATGGATTCCCCGGGGATTGATACGAACAATGGTTTCAGACTGCGAGCGGGCGCCAGTGTAAAGGGGGCCATGAACAGGCGGCAATGTTTAAGTTTCCCGGCGGAATTGCCGTATTAGGAGAAACCCCGTAATCCATCGAGGCAACAGGAGCAATCATGGCGATCAATTCCATCAGCGGCACCTCCCGTATCGGCAGCCTGGCCGACCTGTGGGCCGAGAAGATCCAAGCCAGCAAGGAAGCCAAGAACGCCGCGGGCCAAGACGCAACCTCGCTGACCGCGGACGGCAAAGTCCGCATCAACAACCCCGCCGGCATGAAAGTGGCCGACACGCAGGCCGCCGAAGAGACGGACAACGACGACGAATACACCCGTCAGATCAAGGAACTGCAGAAGCAGCTCAAGCGGATCATGGACCAGATCGCCAAGGTCAAGGCCAGCGGCATGTCGGCTGAAATGAAGGCGCAGCAAGTGCTGGCGCTCAATGCCCAGGCGGTGCAGATTCAAGGCCAGATCGCGCAGGTGATGGCTCAGCAGGCCCGGGCCGGGCAAGGCGGCGGCGTATCCGCGACCGCGTGATGCGCGCGCAGGGGCGCCCGGCTCGAGGCGCCCGCACTGATGACGCGCATCAAAATTTCTGATTGGACGCTTAACAGGTCACCCGGTACTGTCTCCAGACAAATCTAAAACCACGGAGACAAACCATGCACGCAATGCGCACAGCCCTTGCAGGGGCGCTGCTGGCCGTCTGCACGACGCCCGCCCTGGCCGGCACCGTCACGGTGATCACGTCGTTCCCCAAGGATCTGACCCAGGCCTACAAGGCTGCGTTCGAGAAAGCCAACCCTGGCATCACGCTGGAAATCCTGAACAAGAACACCGTGTCCGGTATTGCCTTCGTGCGCGAGACCCCCGCCGGCCAGCGGCCCGAGGTGTTCTGGGCCAGCGCTCCCGACGCCTTCGAGGTGCTGGGCCGCGACAAGCTGCTGGCCAAGTCGTCCGACATAGCGAACAAGAACGTGCCGGACAAGATCGGCAACTACCCCATCAACGACCCTGGCGGCATGTACCTGGGCCAGGCGCTCGCCGGCTACGGCATTGTCTACAACACGCGCTACATTGCGGCGCACAAGATTCCGGCCCCGGTGGAATGGAAGGACCTGCTGTCGCCGAAATGGTTTGGCCACGTGGGCATCACCTCGCCGTCGCGCTCGGGCACGATGCACCTGACCGTCGAGACCATCCTGCAAGGCGAAGGCTGGGACGATGGCTGGCGCACGCTCTTGCGCATGTCCGGCAACAGCAGCGCCGTCACCGAGCGCTCCTTCGGGGTGCCCGACGGCGTGAACAACGGCCAGTTCGGCGCCGGTCCGGTCATCGATTTCTTCGGACTGTCCAGCAAGTATTCCAAGTTCCCCGTTGAATTCGTCTACCCCTCCGAAACCGCCATCGTGCCGGCCAACATCGCGCTGATCGAGGGCGCGAAGAATACCGAGGAAGGCAAGAAGTTCATCGCCTTCACGCTGAGCCAGGCCGGCCAGGAGCTGCTGCTGGAGCCCAAGATCTCGCGCCTGCCGGTGCTGCCGTACTCGGCGCTGGCCGGCAAGATTCCGCCGGGCTATCCCGACCCGGCCGAAATCGCCAAGCGCAGCAAGGTCCAGTTCGACGCCGATCTTTCCCAGACGCGCTACTACGTCGTGCAGTCGCTGTACGACCAGACGGTCACGTTCCGTCTGAAGGAATTGCAGGCCGCCACCAAGGCCATCTACGACGCCGAAGCCAAGCTGGGCGACAAGGCCAAGAGCGGCCCTGCCGCGGAACTGCTGGATCAGGCGCGCAAGCTGGCCTGGGCGCCGCTCATCGATGGCAAGAAGGCAGCGGACCCGGCGTTCCTGGCGATCTTTGCCGGCAACAAGAAGGACGCCGCCGTGAACCAGCAGATCACGCAGCTGGAAGGCGAGTGGAATGGCCGCGCGCGCGCCAACTACGAAGAAGCCGTAAAGCTGGCCAAGCAGGCCTCGGCGCTCTAAACGGCAAGACGCGCGGGACGGGGGCGGCCCAGACCCGCCCGCCGCCGTCCGCGCCCGTCTCCTGGCAACGATTTCGGGAATCTCGATGAATTATTCGGGCCACTCACGCCTGCCCGCCGGCCCCGTGTTGACGGCGCTCCTGGTGTTCGGCTTTCTGCTGCTCTTCCTGATCGTGCCGGTCGGCACGGTGTTCCACACCGCCTTCGTGAATGCCGACGGCAGTTTCACGACGGGCCACTTCGGGGCATTCTTCAGCCAGCCCCTGATGCAGGAGGCGTTCTTCAACAGCCTGTACGTGGCCGGCTGGTCGGCGCTGCTGGCGTCGCTGATCGCGGTGCCGCTGGCGTACTTCACGGTGCGCTTCGACTTCCGCGGCGCGCTCCTGATCCAGACGCTGGGGGTGCTGCCGCTGATCATGCCGCCCTTCGTGGGCGCGGTGGCCATGCAGCTGATCTTCGGCCGCTCGGGCAGCGTCAACCTGCTGCTCAACGACTGGTTCGGCTTCACCATTCCCTTCATGGAAGGGCTGAACGGCGTCATTTTCGTGGAGGCGATCCACTACTTCCCGTTCATCCTGATGAACCTGGTCGTGGCCTTGCGCAACATTGACGGCGCCATGGAGGAAGCCGCCTTCAACCTGGGGTCGCGCGGCCTGCGCCTGTTCCGCCGGGTGATCTTCCCCCTGGCGCTGCCCGGCTATGTGGCCGGCGCTTCGCTGGTGTTCGTGAAGGTCTTCGACGACCTGGGCACGCCGCTGGTGCTGGGCACGACCAACATGCTGGCGCCGCAGGCGTACCTGCGCATCACGCAGGTGGGCCTGGAGGATCCGCTGGGCTATGTGATCAGCGTGATCATGGTTGCCTTCTCTATCCTGGCGCTGTGGCTGTCCGCGCGCGTGCTCAAGGGGCGCGACTATTCCACCCTGCAAAAAGGCGGCAATTCCATCCAGAAGCGCAAGCTGCGCCCCATGGAGAGCGTGCTGGCCTATGGCTGGATCATCCTGGTGCTGCTGCTGGTGCTGTCGCCGCACATCGGCGTGCTGCTGCTGTCCCTGGCCAGCGTCTGGAGCTACGCCCCGCTGCCTGACGGCTACACGCTGGCGCACTACGCGGCGGTGTTCTCGGAGTCGCAGGGCATGATCGCCAACACCCTGCTCTATTGCGGCCTGGCCGCCGGGATCGACGTGATCCTGGGCACCGCCATCGCCTACCTGATGCTGCGCACCCGGCTGCCGGCGCGGCAATGGCTGGACTTCCTGGCATCCGCCGCGCTGGCGATTCCGGGCATCGTGCTGGCCATCGGCTTTCTGCGCACCTTCCGCGGCATCGAGCTGCCGGGCACGGGCACCCTGCTGACCTCGTCGTGGATCATCATCATGCTCGCCTACTCGGTGCGCAGGCTTCCCTACGCGCTGCGCTCCTGCGTGGCGGCGCTGCAGCAGATCCATGTATCGCTGGAGGAAGCGGCCCAGTCGCTGGGCGCCACGCGCCTGGCCACGATACGCCGGGTGGTGGTGCCGCTGATGGCGGGCGGGATGCTGGCCGGCTTCGTGACCAGCTTCGTGACGGCTGCCGTCGAATTGTCCGCCACCATCATGCTGGTCACCAAGGACAGCCAGGCGCCCATGAGCTACGGTATTTATCTGTACATGCAGAGCGCGGCGGGCCGGGGCCCGGGCGCGGCGCTAGGCGTCCTGGCGGTGGTCGCGGTGGCCATCGGCACGTACGTATCGCACCTGCTGGTAGAGCGCGCTTCAGCGCGCCAGCGGCCGGCTCGCAATGAAGGGGAATCCGCATGAAAAAGGTCAGCGTTGAATGCCGCAACATCCGGCTGTCTTACGGCAAGACCGAGGTGCTCAAGGACGTCAATATCAGCATCGAGCCGGGCGAGTTCTTCGCCCTGCTCGGGCCTTCCGGGTCCGGAAAATCCACGCTGCTGCGGCTGATCGCCGGCTTCAACCGGCACAGCGCCGGGCAGCTGCTGGTGGACGGCAAGGACATCAGCGGCACCCCGCCCTGGGACCGCAACATCGGCATGGTGTTCCAGAACTACGCGCTATGGCCGCACATGACGGTATGGGACAACGTGGCCTTTGGCCTGGTCGAACGCAAGCTGCCGCGCGCCGAGATCCGCGCCAAGGCGGAAGCCGCGCTGGACCTGGTGGGGCTGTCCCAGTACGCCAGGCGCCGGCCCAACCAGCTCTCGGGCGGGCAGCAGCAGCGCGTGGCGCTGGCCCGCACCATTGTCATCGAACCGCAGGTGCTGCTGCTGGACGAGCCGCTGTCCAACCTGGACAAGAAGCTGCGCGTGCAGATGCGCCAGGACCTGCTCAGCCTTCAGCGCCGGCTGGGCATCACGACGATCTTCGTCACCCATGACCAGGAAGAAGCCATGACCACGGCCGACCGGATGGCGGTGCTGGACCATGGCGTCGTGCAGCAGATCGGCGCGCCCAGCACGCTGTTCGACTACCCGGTGAACCGCTTCGTCGCCAACTTCGTGGGCACGATGAACGTGCTGGAAGGCAACGTGCGCGAACGCACCAGCAGCAGCGTGGTGCTGGCGGTGGACGGCGTGGGCGACCTGCACCTGCCCCTGACAGGCGAGGCCCCGGCCGCCTCGCGGCTGGCGGCGAGCTTCCGGCCCCATACGGTGCAGATCGAGATGGCGGACGGCGTGGGCGATGCGCGCTACGTCTGGCTGCCGGGCGTCGTGGAAAGCAGCGAATTCCTGGGCGAGTTCACGCGCTATCAGGTGCTGGTGGGCGAACAGCGCTTGACGGCGGACCAGTCGCATCTGGCCGGGCTGTCGCCTTTCCCGGTGGGAGCGCCCGTATCGGTCGGACTGGAGCCTACGCAAGTGCGGCTGCTGGCGGCCTAAACTTGCGGCCATGGAAATCTATCAGATCCGCGCCTTCGTCACGGTCGCCCGGCTGGGCAATCTGACGAAGGCGGCTGAAGCGCTGTCGCTGACCCAGCCCGCCGTGACCGCGCAGATCAAGGCGCTGGAGCAGAGCCTGGGCGTGGCGCTGTTCGACCGCAGCGGCGGCCGCCTGGCCCTGGCCAAGGCGGGCGAAGTGCTGCTGCCTACGGCGGAGTCGTTGCTGGTGCTGGGCGCGCAATTCAAATCCGAGGCCCAGCTGCTGCAAGGCAGCCTGCACGGCGTGGTGGAGTTGGGCGTACCCAGCGAAAAGCCCGATTTCCTGCGGCTGGGAGAACTGGCATCGGCCGTCACTCAACGCCTGCCGCTGGTGGAGCTCAAGACCCAGACCCTGCCCGCCGCGGCGCTGGCGGAGCAGGTCAGCACCGGCCGCCTGCCGGCCGCGCTGACCATTGCGGCCAACGCGCCGCGTGGCGTGCTTTGGCTGCCCCTGCGCAGCGTGCGCTATCGCATCGCCATGCCCAAGGAACACTCGGTGGTGCTCAAGCGCGGCGGCTGGCGCGAAGCGGCGCAACTGCCCTGGCTGGATGGCCCTTCCGGCAGCCACACGCATCTGCTGTTGCGCGACATGTTCGAACGCCACGGCCTGTCGCCGCGCATCGTGATGCAAAATGACGACCAGGCCAACCTGGACGCGCTGGTGCGGGCGGGCGCCGGCTGCGCCCTGCTGCGCGAGGAAACCGCGCTGGCCGGCGCGGCGTCCAATGACTTCATCGTATGGGGCCAGGCGCGCGTCGATGCCATGCTGGGCTTCATCCTGCCCTACGAGCGCGCTAGCGAGCCTGCGCTGGTCGCGTTAAGCTCGATCATTCAAGCCATCTGGAAACCGCGCGGTCCTATCGCGCCCGCCCAGCTCTAAGCCTTATTCCCCGCATCAAGACTCGTAATGACAGAAATCTGGTTCATCCGCCATGGCGAAACCGACTGGAACCGCCAGCGGCGCCTGCAAGGCTGGCAAGACATCCCCCTGAACGAATTCGGCGTCAACCAGGCCAGCCTGCTGGCCGCGCGCCTGCGCGAAGAAGCCCGGCACACGCCGATTCACGCCATTTACAGCAGCGATCTGCAGCGCGCGCACGCCACCGCGGTGCCCGTGTCCGAACAGCTGGGCCTGCGCGTGCGCGTGGAGCCCGGCATCCGCGAACGCGGGTTTGGCGTGCTGGAAGGCCTGGACCATGACCGCATCGACGTGCAGGCCCCCGAAGCGGCGGCCGCATGGAAAAGCCGCGATCCGCTGCGCCCCCTGGACGGCGGCGAAACGCTGGGGCAGTTCCAGTCGCGCGTGATCTCGACCGTGGACGATATCGCCAGCCGCCATGATGGCGAACGCATCCTGATGTTCACCCACGGCGGCGTGCTCGACATCATCTGGCGCCATGCCTCGGGCGTGCCCTTGAACGCCCCCCGGGACGCGGCGCTGCTCAATGTCAGCATCAACCGCGTCGGGGTGCAGGGCCGCCAGTGGCAGGTCCTGGATTGGGGCGACGTGGACCACGTGGCCGCCGAGGTCGGCGACGACGTGGTGCCTTGATTATCCTGGGCCGGGGCCCGCGAGGGTTCAGCCCGCCTTGCGGGGCTTGCGCGGCGCGTTGCGCGCAAGCCGGTCATAGACCGCATTGGGCAGCAGGCGCATGAGCTTGGCCACCACGCCCATCTGCCACGGAATCACCGTATAGGTCGTGCCACGGCCGATCGCGGCATGCGCACGACGCGCGAACGCGTCCGCCTCCATCAGGAAAGGCATCGTATACGGGTTGCGCGCCGTCATGGCCGTCTTGATGTAGCCGGGCGCGATCGTCACGACCCGGATGCCTTGCGCGGCCAGTTCCAGCCGCAGGCTTTCGCAGTAGGTCACTACCGCCGACTTGGACGCGCTGTAGGCGCCCGCCCCCGGCAATCCCCTTACGCCCGCCACGCTGGCGATGCCCACCAGCCGCCCCGCGCCCGCCGCGCGCATCGGCGCAATGAAGGGTTCGAAGGTGGAGACGGTCGCCAGCAGGTTGGTGTCGACGATGGCCTTGAAGACGTCGAAGTCCTCGCCATGATCCGTCAGCGTGCCCGCGCTGATGCCGGCGCTGGCGATGACGACGTCCACCCGCCCCTGGCAGAACGCGATGAAGTCCTGCGCGGCGGCATGCAGGGCCTGGCGGTCGCGCACGTCCACGGCATAGCAGCGGTGCTCACCGGGCAGGCTGGCGGCCAGCTCGCGCAGCGCGTCCTCGCGGCGGCCCAGCAGTCCCAAGGTGGCGCCCGAGGCGGCGTACTGCTGCGCCAGGGCGCGGCCCAGGCCACTGCTGGCGCCGGTGATGAAGACTCTGTCCATGGTTGTCCCAGGCCTGTTGTCGCGTTGCAAAGAATTAGGGCACGCTCTCGCGTGCCCTAACGTTTACTGCCGGCTTACTTCTGCAAGGAAGCGTGAAGCTCCTGCAGCGGGTAAACCTGCAGGCCCAGGCCTTGACGCAGATACTGCATGCCTTCGACCGCGGCGCGGGCGCCGGCGATGGTCGTGAAGAAGGTCACGCGGGCGGCCAGCGCCTGGGTGCGGATGGTGCGCGAGTCGGCGATGGCGTTGCGGCGCTCTTCGACGGTGTTGATGACCAGCGAGATCTCGCCGTTCTTCACCATGTCGACGATGTGCGGGCGGCCTTCGGTGACCTTGTTCACCAGCTGCACGGGGATGCCTGCGGCCTCGATTTCAGCCGCGGTGCCGCGCGTGGCGACCAGCTTGAAGCCCAGGGCGTGCAGGCCGCGCGCCACTTCCACGGCGCGGGGCTTGTCCTGGTTCTTCACGCTGATGAACACCGTGCCGGATTCCGGCAGACGCACGCTGGCGGCCAATTGCGACTTGACGAAGGCTTCGCCGAAGCTCATGCCCACGCCCATCACTTCGCCGGTCGACTTCATTTCCGGGCCCAGGATGGTGTCCACGCCCGGGAACTTCACGAACGGGAACACGGCTTCCTTGACCGAGAAGTAAGGCGGCACGACTTCCTTGGTGACGCCCTGGGCAGCCAGGGTCTGGCCGGCCATGGCGCGCGCGGCGATCTTGGCCAGCTGCAGGCCCGTCGCCTTGGACACGTAGGGCACCGTGCGCGATGCGCGCGGGTTCACTTCCAGCACGTAGACGTCGCCGCCCTGGATCGCGAACTGCACGTTCATCAGGCCGCTGACGTTCAGGGCCTTAGCCATCATCGTGGTCTGGCGCTTGATCTCGGCGATGACTTCCGCCGACAGCGAGTAAGGCGGCAGGCTGCAAGCCGAGTCGCCCGAGTGCACGCCGGCCTGTTCGATGTGTTCCATGACCCCGCCGATGAAGACGGTTTCGCCGTCGGCCAGGCAGTCCACGTCCACTTCGGTGGCGTTGTTCAGGAAGCGGTCCAGCAGCACGGGCGAGTCATTGCTGACCTTCACGGCCTCGCGCATGTAGCGCTCGAGGTCTTGCTGCTCGTGCACGATTTCCATGGCGCGGCCGCCCAGCACGTAGCTGGGGCGCACGACCAGCGGATAGCCGATCTCGGCGGCGTGGGCCAGGGCCTCGCCTTCGGTACGCGCGGTGCGGTTGGGCGGCTGGCGCAGGCCGAGCTTGTTCAGCAGCTTCTGGAAGCGCTCGCGGTCTTCGGCGACGTCGATGGATTCCGGGCTGGTGCCGATGATGGGCACGCCGTTGGCTTCCAGGGCGCGCGCCAGCTTCAGCGGCGTCTGGCCGCCGTACTGGACGATCATGCCGACGGGATTTTCCTTGTGGACGATTTCCAGCACGTCTTCCAGGGTCAGCGGTTCGAAGTACAGGCGATCGGACGTGTCGTAGTCGGTCGACACGGTTTCCGGGTTGCAGTTGACCATGATGGTCTCGTACCCGTCTTCACGCAGCGCCAGCGCGGCATGCACGCAGCAGTAGTCGAATTCGATGCCCTGGCCGATACGGTTCGGGCCACCGCCCAGCACCACGATCTTCTTGCGATCGGTGGGCGCGGCTTCGCACTCTTCCTCGTACGTGGAGTACATGTAGGCGGTACGGGTGGCGAATTCGGCGGCGCAGGTGTCGACGCGCTTGTAGACCGGACGCACGTTCAACTGGTGACGCAGCTTGCGCACTTCGGATTCCGAGGAATCCAGCAGGAAGGCCAGGCGACGGTCGGAGAAACCGCGGCGCTTGAGTTCCCACAGAGTGGCGTAGTCCAGGTCGGCCAGCGTCTTTTGCTCGAGCGCCAGTTCGATGTCGACGATTTCCTTGATCTGCGACAGGAACCACGGGTCGATGTGCGTGATGTTGTGCACTTCGTCCAGCGTGAAGCCTTGCGCGAAGGCATCGCCCACGTACCAGATACGTTCCGGACCCGGTTCGCCCAGTTCGATCTGCAGCTTCTCGCGGTCGGTGGTCTTCTGGTTCAGGCCATCGACGCCGACTTCCAGGCCCCGCAGCGCCTTCTGGAACGATTCCTGGAAGGTGCGGCCGATGGCCATGACTTCACCGACGGACTTCATCTGGGTGGTCAGGCGCGCGTCGGCGGTGGGGAATTTCTCGAAGGCGAAACGCGGCACCTTGGTGACGACGTAGTCGATCGACGGTTCGAACGAGGCGGGCGTGGCGCCGCCGGTGATTTCGTTCTTGAGCTCGTCCAGCGTGTAGCCCACGGCCAGGCGCGCGGCGACCTTGGCGATGGGGAAGCCGGTGGCCTTGGACGCCAGCGCCGACGAACGCGACACGCGCGGATTCATCTCGATGACGATCATGCGGCCGTTCTTGGGATTGACGGCGAACTGCACGTTCGAGCCGCCCGTATCCACGCCGATCTCGCGCAACACCGCGATCGATGCATTACGCATGATCTGGTATTCCTTGTCGGTCAGCGTCTGGGCCGGCGCCACGGTGATCGAGTCGCCCGTGTGCACGCCCATCGGGTCGAGGTTTTCGATGGAGCAGACGATGATGCAGTTGTCCGCCTTGTCGCGGACCACTTCCATCTCGAATTCCTTCCAGCCCAGCAGCGATTCTTCGATCAGGAGTTCGCTGGTGGGCGAAGCTTCCAGGCCGCGGCGGCAGATTGTTTCGAATTCTTCGGCGTTGTAGGCGATGCCGCCGCCCGAACCGCCCATCGTGAAGCTGGGGCGGATCACGGCGGGGAAGCCGGAGGTGCCGACTTCAGCCGCGATGCGACGCTGCACTTCCCAGGCTTCGTCCATGTTGTGGGCGACGCCCGACTTGGCCGATTCCAGGCCGATGTCGGTCATGGCCTGCTTGAACTTCTGGCGGTCTTCGGCCTTTTCGATGGCGTGTTCGTTGGCGCCGATCAGTTCCACGTTGTGCTTTTTCAGCACGCCGTGGTGGGCCAGGTCGAGCGCGCAGTTCAGCGCGGTCTGGCCGCCCATGGTCGGCAGCAGCGCATCGGGCTTTTCACGCTCGATGATCTTTTCGACGGCTTGCCAGGTGATGGGCTCGATGTAGGTGACGTCGGCCGTTTCCGGGTCCGTCATGATCGTGGCCGGGTTGCTGTTCACCAGGATGGTGCGGTAACCCTCGGCCTTGAGCGCCTTGCACGCCTGTGCGCCGGAATAGTCGAATTCGCAGGCCTGCCCGATGATGATGGGGCCGGCGCCGATGATGAGTATGCTTTTTAGGTCTGTACGCTTGGGCATGATGCAATCTTTACTTTTGGCCGGACATCAGGCTGATGAACTTGTCGAACAGTTCCAGGATGTCGTGCGGACCCGGGCTGGCTTCGGGGTGACCCTGGAAGCAGAAGGCCGGACGGTCGGTGAGCTCGAAGCCCTGCAGCGTGCCGTCGAACAGCGAGACGTGCGTCACGCGCGTGTTGGCCGGCAGGCTGGCCGCGTCGACCGCGAAGCCGTGGTTCTGGCTGGTGATGAACACGCGCTTGGACTGGAGGTCCTGCACGGGATGGTTGGCGCCGTGATGGCCCGTCTTCATCTTGACGGTCTTGCCGCCCACCGCCAGGCCCATGATCTGATGGCCCAGGCAGATGCCGAACACCGGCAGCTTCTTGTCCAGGAAGGCGCGCGTGGCCTCGATGGCGTAGTCGCAGGGCTCGGGATCGCCAGGGCCGTTGGACAGGAACACGCCGTCGGGATCGAGCTTGAAGACTTCTTCGGCGGTGGTCTGGGCCGGCACGAGCGTGATGCGGCAGCCGCGGTCGGCCAGCAGGCGCAGGATGTTGCTCTTCACGCCGTAGTCGTAGGCGACCACATGGAACTTGGACTGCTCGGGCGACGTATAGCCTTTTTCAAGGTCCCAGGTGCCCTGGGTCCAGTCGGTGCTTGCCTTGATCGACACCACCTTGGCCAGATCCTGGCCGGCCATGCCGGGAAAGCCGCGGGCCAGTTCAACGGCGCGCTCGGCGTCGGTGCCCACGAAAATGCACGCGCCCTGGGCGCCCTTCTCGCGCAGGATGCGCGTGAGCTTGCGGGTGTCGATGCCGGAAATGGCAACGATGCCCTGCTCGGACAGGTAATCAGGCAACGATTGCGTGGAACGGAAGTTCGACACGCGGGCGGGACAGTCGCGGACCACCAGGCCGGCAGCGTAGACGCGATTGGCTTCCACGTCTTCGGCGTTCACGCCGGTATTGCCGATGTGCGGATAGGTCAGCGTGACGATCTGGCCGCTATAGCTGGGATCGGTGAGAATTTCCTGGTACCCGGTCATCGCGGTGTTGAACACCACTTCGGCAACGGTATGCCCAGGCGCACCGATCGACACGCCTCGAAAAATGGTACCGTCCGCCAGAGCCAGAATTGCAGGAGGGAAGCGGTTGATCCCCTCGGGAAAAAGTTGCGGCAGCACAGTAAACCCCGGTTTTAGAATCGATAATCAAACCTTCGGATTATACCTTGACCGGCCGCTTTTCCCGGCGAACCGCGCCAAATAAGGCTGCAAGCGGTGATTGCGGCGCTTTTCCGGCCCCATCGCAAAGCCTGCCCCATCCCCCTCGCTCGTCCGGCCGGCGGCAGGCCGGCAGTGTCGGTGATACGCTAGGAACACCTTCAACCCTAGCCAGCTGCGAGCCGTATACGTCCATGTCCAGCCAACTTGACGCCCTGCGTGATCACACCACCGTTGTCGCCGACACCGGGGATTTCGAAGCCATGAAGGCGTTGCGTCCCACGGACGCCACCACCAACCCGTCCCTTATTCTCAAGGCCGTCCAGCAGGATGCCTACCGGCCGCTGCTGGAAAAGACCGCTCGCGAACACCGCGGCGCTGCCACGCCCGAACTCATGGATCGCCTGCTGGTCGCCTTTGGCCGCGCCATCCTGGACATCGTGCCTGGCCGCGTATCGACGGAAGTCGACGCCCGCCTGTCGTTCGACACCCGCGCCACCATCGAGCGCGCCAGGGGCCTGATCGCCCTGTACGAGGCCGCCGGCATCCCGCGCGAACGCGTGCTGATCAAGATCGCATCGACCTGGGAGGGCATCCAGGCCGCTCGCGCGCTGCAGTCCGAAGGCATACGCTGCAACCTGACCCTGCTGTTCTCGCTGCCCCAGGCCGTGGCCTGCGCGGACGCGCATGTGCAGCTGATCTCGCCTTTCGTCGGCCGCATCTACGACTGGCACAAGAAATCGGCCGGCGCCTCGTGGGTGGAAGCCGACAATGCCGGCGCCCGCGATCCGGGCGTACTGTCCGTCACGGGGATCTACCACTATTACAAGCATTTCGGCATCCCCACCGAGATCATGGGCGCGAGCTTTCGCAATGTCGGCCAGATCCTGGCCTTGTCGGGTTGCGATCTGCTGACGATCAGCCCGGACCTGCTGAACAAGCTGGCCGCCACCCAGGGCGACGCGCCGGCGCAATTGCGCGCCAGCGACGCCACCGGGAGCATCGCCCGCATCGGGGCCGACGAGGTCACGTTCCGCACCCTGCTCAACGAAGACGCGATGGCCAGCGAGAAGCTGTCGGAGGGCATCCGCCTGTTCGTGGCCGACGCCGTCAAGCTGGACGCCCTGATCGAAGCCCAGCGCGCCTGAGCAGCCCGCGCAGCGCCGGATTGCCGGCCCGCGCGCGCCCCACGGCCGCGCGCGGGCCGGTCAACGGTGGTCGTGGGAATGCACCTGCAGCGCTTCCAGGAAGCGCGAGACCATGTTGTAGGCCGCGACCGTCGCGGTCAGCTCGACAATCAGCTTTTCCGACCCCAGGGCCGCCCTGGCCGCCTGGAACACCGCTTCAGGCACCTGCACGTGGCGCGTCATGGCATCGGTATAGGCCAGCACCGCCTTTTCGCGTTCGCTGAACAGGCTTGAGTCTTCCCAGGCGTCCAGCGCGTCCAGCTGGGCCTGCGACACGCCCTCTTTCAGGGCGATCGGAGCGTGCTGGTCGGCCTCGTAGGGCGCGCCATTGATGGCCGCCACGCGCATGATCACCAATTCCCGCAGATCGCCAGGCAGGGTGCTCAACTGGCGGATGGACGTCAGGTAGTTCAGCCAGCCCCCCGCCACGGCCGGGCTGTGGAGCAGCATCTGGTACAGATGCAGCACGCTGCCGCGTTCGGCGACGATACGGTCAACCAGGGGCCGTGCATCGGGATGAGTCAGATCAGCGTAGGGTAGACGGGCCATGGAAACTCCAGAAAGGTGAAGGGGCTGCAAACGTACACATTCGCACAATATCTTTGACATAATGACAGCACAACTGCGCGTCACCGGTACCCCACACGAATGAATGCGCCCACCCAATCCCATCCGCCCGTCACGCTCGCAAACTGCGATAGCGAACCGATACACATACCGGGCGCCATCCAGCCGTTGGGCGTGCTGCTCGCGTTCGGCGCGGATGGAACGCTGCGATACGCCAGCGAGAATGCGGCGCAGGTGCTGGAATCCCCCCTGACGCTCGACCAGCGCTGCGCCGACGGCGCGCTGCCCCCGGACCTGGCGCGCTACCTCTCGATCTGGCTGGACAACCCCGACCCCGTTTTCGACCCCCTGACCATCGCGCTGGGCGCGGTCACCTACGACGTGATCGGCCACCGCAATGCGGACGGCCTGATCATCATCGAGCTGGAACAGCGCGCCGATGGCACGGGCATCGCGGAACCCGACCGCATCTATCGTGGCATAGAGCGGGTTCGGCGGCAGCGCGACGTCCAGGGCCTGCTGAACAGCATGGTGCGGGAAGTGCAGCGAGCCACCGGCTTCGACCGCGTGATGGCCTACCGCTTCCACCCCGACGACAGCGGCGAGATCGTCGCCGAACAGCACCACGACTCGCTGGATGACTGGGTGGGCCGCCGCTATCCCGCGGGCGACATCCCGGCACAGGCCCGCCGGCTCTACACAGTGAATACGCTGCGCCAGATCGCCGACGCCGATTACCAGCCCATCCGCGTGCTGGCCGCGCCTTCGCCCGATTCGCGTCCGCTGGACATGAGCTTCTGCATGTTGCGCAGCGTTTCGCCCATTCATCTGGAATACATGGCGAACATGGGCGTGCGGGCATCGATGAGCCTGTCGCTGGTGATCGGCGGCAAGCTGTGGGGCATGATTGCCTGCCATCACCATACGCCCCGGCCCATCCCCTACCCCGTCCGCCTGGCATGCGAAGCGCTGGCGCAGGTGCTGTCCGCCGCGCTGGCCAACATCGAGGGCAATCAGCGCGCCGAGCAGGCGCGCCAGAGCGCCGCGTTGGTAAGCCAGCTTGCCGAACGCGTATCCGCCTCGGAAAACGTGCATCAGGCCCTGTCCCGCGGCCAGGAGACGCCCGCATCGCTGATCCCCAGCGACGCCACGCTGTGCCTGTGGGGCAACAGCGTGACGGTGTTTGGCGGCATCGCGCCGCGCGGCGAGCTGGCCGGCATTCTGTGCGCCCTGGACCAGAGCGGCCAACGCCTGGTCCACACCACCAACATCGCGCGCGACTATCCCGAGCTGCAAACCGACCTGGTCCCATACGCGGGCCTGCTCGCCTGCAAATTCGACCCCATGAACAATGGCTGGCTGATCTGGCTGCGCAAGGAACAGATCGAAACCGTCGTATGGGGCGGCAAGCCGGAAAAGCAATACGCCGTGGGCAGCCTGGGCCCGCGCCTGACGCCGCGCGGCTCGTTCGAGGCCTGGCGCGAAGTCGTTTGCGGCATCTGCACGCCCTGGTTGCCGGGCGAACTGGAAGCCGCCGACAACCTGCGCGACGAGCTCTCCCACATCGCCACCAGCCGCGCCGCCGACGTGGACCGGGCGCGGACCGCATTGCTGGCGATGCTGGGCCATGACCTGCGCGACCCGCTGCAATCCATCTCCATGGCCGCCACCTTGTTGTCCAAGACGGATTCGGGCGCCCGCATGGGCGAACGCATCCGCTACTCCAGCGGCCGGATGCAGCGCCTGATCTCGCAGGTGCTGGACCTGTCCCGCCTGCAGGGCGGCCTGGGGCTGGGCATCGAAAAACGCTTGTGCGACCTGTCGGGACTGCTGATCAGCCTGATCGAAGAAAAGCGCCAGGCCTATCCCGGCCTGCGCATCGAACCGGACGTGCCGGCCGGCCTGACCCTCATGGCCGACACCGACCGCATCGCGCAAGTCATCACCAACCTGATGAGCAACGCGCGCCAGCACGGCGCACCGCGCCAGCCCATCCTGGTCCACGCCACGCAAGCCGGCGACGCCATCGAACTGCGCGTCATCAACCATGGCGAACCCATTGCCGGGGACTTGCTGGCACATCTCTTTTCGCCTTTCAAGCCGGAATCGCTGGGCCAGCCGCGCAACCGCAACGGCCTGGGGCTGGGCCTGTACATCGCCGAGCAGGTCGTGCGCGACCACGGCGGCGAGATCTCGGTCGACTGCCGCGACGGGCTGGTCATATTCACGGTGACGCTGCCGCGCGGAATGCAAGCGCCGCAACCCTCTTGAACCTGGGGAGACCAAATTTGAACGACGTGCGCGCAATGCGGGTCCTGCTGGTGGACGACAACGAAATGGGATCGGAACTGCTGGCCGAGTACCTGGCGCTTTCCTCTTTGGAAACGCGCTGCGCCGCCACCGCCAGCGAAGCCCTGGAACTGGCGGGAACATTCGCGCCCGATGCCGTGCTGCTGGACATCCTGCTGCCCGACATGGACGGCTACGAACTGGCGGCCCGCCTGCGCGATTCCCCCAAGCCTCCCCGCATCTACGCCCTGAGCGGGCTGGGGCGGCACGAGCGGCGTGAAGGCTCCGACAGCCTGTTCACGGGATGGATCGAAAAGCCCGCCAACCCCGACGCGCTGCTGGCCATCCTGCGCCAGGCCGGTTGATGGCGCCGCCCATGACGCTGCCCGACTCCCTCAGCGCCCTGGCGGCAAAGGGCGTGCAGTTCAAGGTCCTGAGCCAGATATTTCCCGTCCTGCGCCACGAGATCCTGGGCCCGCTGTCCAACGCCTCGCTGGCCACCGCCATGCTGCGCCAGACGCCCGACGGTGCTGCCGACGACGCCCTGCAGCAGCGCTGCCAGCGGCTGGCGGGCGACCTGACGAGCATGCTGGAAGATAGCGTTGGCATCGTGCGGGAACTCGATCAATGGCTGACCGACAGCGGCGCCATCGCCTTTGCCGACGACCTGCTGCAGGAATGCCGCAAGCTGATGTTCTCGCACCTGCTGCTGTCGCGGCAGAGCATCCGCTGGCCCGAGTACATTGCCCCCGTGCAACTGCCGCGGTTCAGTTCGCGCTATCTGGTGCTGGCCTGGCTGCTGTGCCTGCTGCCCGAGCTTCCCGCCGACGCGGAACTGGTGCTGGACACCTCGGACCCCGGCGTCTGGCGGGCCCGCTTTCCCGAGGGCCCAGCCCCCGACGCCGCGCAGCCGCCGCCATTCAAGCCGCAGGAAGTCGAACTTCTTGCCGCCGTCTCGGGCTGGCGGCTGGAACGCCAGGAGCAATGCTGGTCGCTCCACCTGCCCGACTCCCCTGCGCCTGACGGGTTGTCCGCATGATCTCGCCGGTTCACCAAACGCTGCGCGCAGGCACGCGCGAACGTCACGAAACACTGGACCAGGGCCTGGCGTTGGCCGGCGGCGACGTCGACCGCGCCGGCTACCTGAACTACCTGCGCGCGCTGCTGGGCTGGCTGGAACCCGTGGAACAGCGGCTCTGGCAGCTGGATTGGCCCGGCAGCCTGCAGGCGCCCGTGCGCGCCGACAAGAGCGCCTGGCTGCGCGAGGATCTGATCCAGGCCGGCGACACCACGCCCGTGCCGCGATGCGAGGACTGGCCCGCGCTGGAGGCGCCCGATGCCTATGCGCTGGGCGTGGCTTACGTGGTGGAGGGGTCGCAGCTGGGAGGGCGCTTTCTGGCCAGGCGCTTGCAGGACGTCGCTCCCGCCCTGCCCCTGCGTTATCTGCACGGCTATGGCGAACAGGTAGGACCGCTGTGGAAGGAGTTCTTGCTGTTTCTGGACAGCGAGGCTGGCGCGGAAGGCCGCGAAGCGCATGCGCTGCAAGGCGCCCGCGATGCCTTCGACAGCCTGACCGCCTGGCTGCGCAGCCAGCACGCGCTGCGGGGCTGATGCCCGCGGCGCGGCGGCCGGCTGGCTACAGCTTTTCGGTTTCGCCCGACTTGGGCTGCCACTTCATCAGGCGCTTTTCGCCCACCCCGACGATGGTGTCCAGGATCAGCGCGAAGGCCGTCAGCACGATGATGCCCGCGAACACGGTGTTCACGTCGAACGTGCCTTCCGCTTGCAGGATCAGGTAACCCACCCCGCTTGCCGAGCCCAGGTATTCACCCACGACCGCGCCCACGAAGGCCAGGCCCACCGACGTGTGCAGGCTCGAGAACACCCAGCTGGTGGCCGACGGCAGATAGACGTGGCGCAGCAGCTGGCGCTGGCGCGCGCCCAGCATGCGGGCGTTGTCCAGCAATGTCGGGCTGACTTCGCGAACGCCCTGGTATACGTTGAAGAACACAATGAAGAACACCAGCGTCACCGCCAGCGCCACCTTGGACCAGATGCCCAGGCCGAACCACATGCCGAAGATGGGCGCGAGGATCACACGCGGCATCGAATTCGAAGCCTTGATGTAGGGATCCAGGATCGCACTGGCGCGCGGCGACAGCCCCAGCCATAGTCCGAAGCCCAGCCCGGCGATGGTGCCGATGAAGAAGGCCAGCACGGTCTCGCTCAGGGTCACGGCCAGGTGACCGTAGATGTCGGCATTGGTGACGAACCAGGCCCAGATGCGGCCCCACACCTTCAGCGGCTCGCCGAAGAAGAACGCCACCTTGGGATCGCGAGACGCGAAATGCCAGACGCCCAGGATGATGACCAGCAACAGCAACTGCCAGAAGCGCAGGCTGGCGGAACCGGGTTTGATCAGTTTGGCCATGGATCAGGCTCGCTTCTGTTGGGCGTAGCCCTTGAGCACTTCTTCGCGCAACACGCCCCAGATGGCTGCATGCAACTCGACGAAGCGCGGGTCGATGCGCACTTCGGCCACGTCGCGCGGGCGCGGCAGGTCGATCGCGAATTCTCCGATGGGATGGGTGCCCGGACCGGCCGACAGCACAATGACGCGATCGCTCATGGCAATGGCTTCGTCCAGGTCGTGCGTGATGAAGAGCACGGCCTTGCGCTTGGCCATCCACAGGTCCAGGACCTCGTTCTCCATGAGCTGGCGCGTCTGGATATCCAGCGCGGAGAACGGCTCGTCCATCAGGATGATGTCCGGGTCGCGGATCAGGGTCTGGGCCAGCATGGCGCGCTTGCGCATGCCGCCCGACATCTGGTGCGGATAGCGGCCTTCGAAACCGCCCAGGCCGACGCGGCGCATCCATTCCCGGCCGCGCTCAAGCCCTTCTGAGCGAGGCACGCCGGCGAAATCCAGCCCCGCCACCACGTTGTCCAGCGCGCTGCGCCAGGGCAGCAGGGCCTCGCCCTGGAACATGTAGCCCGCACGGGAGTTGATGCCGGACAGGGGCTGTCCGAACACCTTCACCTGCCCCGTGGACGGCGCCAGCAAGCCGGCGCTGACGTTGAGCAGGGTGGACTTGCCGCAGCCGGTCGGCCCCACCACCGACACGAACTCCCCTGGCGCGATGGCCAGGGTCGTGTCGCTGACGGCGGTGTAGCGCTGCGAACGGTCATCACGCGAAACAAAGGTGCAACTTATGTTTTCCAGCGATAGCGCGGCTTCAGCCATTGGCATACTTCTCGTTGGCGCGGCGCGCGAAATCATTGGTCCAAACCTTGGAGGGGTCGATCTTCGCACCGTCGAAGTCCGCCTGGAAGGCGGCCAGCGCCTTGAGCGCGGTGGCGGCGCCGTCTTCCGGGATCATGCCGTCCGGCGACAGGCCTTCCATGCTCTTGGCGAGGGCGGCCTTGTACACGGCGGGATCGCCCAGCAGATAGGCTTCCGGCACGACCTTGGCGATCTCGTCGGGGCCGGCCTTCTGGATCCACTTGTTGGCGCGCACCAGCGCGTTGGTCAACGCCTGGGTGGTGTTGGGATTGGCGTCGATGAACGCTTGCGGCGCATACAGGCAGCCCGCCGGCATGTTGCCGCCGAAGATGTCCTGGGTGTCCTTGAGGGTGCGCGTGTCGACGATGATCTGGATCTCGCCGGGCATTTCCAGCATCGAGACCACC
Organism: Achromobacter deleyi; assembly: GCF_013116765.2. GTDB lineage: Bacteria > Pseudomonadota > Gammaproteobacteria > Burkholderiales > Burkholderiaceae_B > Achromobacter > Achromobacter deleyi_A. Next base: position 6,334,444 of record NZ_CP074375.1, on the reverse strand, counting down.
GGGTCGGTATTGGAGATGGCGTCGATCTGGCCGCTGCGCAGCGCGGTCACGGCGCCGGCGCCGGCGCCCACGCCGATGAAGGAGACATCGGAAGCCTTCAGGCCGTGCTTGGCCAGGAAGAAGCTGACCACCATGTTGGTGGACGAGCCGGGCGCGGTCACGCCGATCTTCTTGCCTTTCAGGTCGGCCGGGCCCTTGTAGTTGGGCAGGTTCTTCTTGGACACGCCCACGCCGATCATCGGCGCACGGCCCTGCAGCACGAAGGCGCGATAGGCCTGGCCCTTGGACTGCATGGACAGCGTGTGCTCGAAGGCGCCCGACACTACGTCGGCGCTGCCGCCCACCACGGCCTGCAAGGCCTTGGAGCCGCCCGCGAAGTCGGCGATGCTGACTTCCAGCTTTTCGTCCTTGAAGTAGCCGCGCGCTTCCGCGATGGTCAGCGGGAGGTAGTAGATCAGCGGCTTGCCGCCGACTGCGATCTGGACCTTGGTCTTCTCGAGCTTTTGCGCGCGCACGATGGCGGGGGCCATGCCCATGACGCCGGCGGCGCCAGCCATCTTGAGCAGTTCACGGCGGGTGACTGACATTGGTTTGTCTCCTAGTTGTCGGGTTTACCGATAGCGCCGGTCTTTGCCAGCTCGTCAATAGCCGCTGAATCATACCCTAGCGATTTCAGGACTTCCTCGGTATGTTCCCCTAATTTCGGGCCCACCCAACGCGTCTGGCCAGGGGTTTCGGACAGCTTGGGAACCACCGCCGGCAGCTTGACCGGACTGCCATCGGCGAGGCGATGCTGCTCGATCATGCGCCGCGCCAGGAACTGCGGATCGCTGAACATATCGGCCACGCTGTAGATCTTGCCCACGGGCACATCGGCGCCCTTGAGCGCATCCAGCGCCGCTTCGATGCCCCGCCCGTCGCACCATTGCTGGATGGCGCCGTCGATCTCGCCGACACGGCGCGCGCGGCCATCGTTGCGCACCAGATCCGGATCTTCGGCCAGGTCATCGCGGCCTATCGCGCGCATCAGGCGATGGAAGATTGCATCGCCGTTGCCGGCGATGACGATGTTCTGTCCATCGCGCGTGGTGTAGGTATTGGAGGGCACGATGCCGGGCAATGCGCCGCCGGTGCGCTCGCGCACCACGCCTGCCACGTCGTACTCGGGGACCAGGCTTTCCATCATGTTGAACACGGCTTCGTAGAGCGCCACGTCCACCATCTGCCCCTGCCCCGCCCGGGATTGTTCACCATCCTTGCCGTTCCAGCGCCCGCCCGTGGCATCGCGGTGCCGCAGCGCCATCATGGCGCCGATCACGCCATGCAGCGCCGCGATGGAATCGCCGATCGATATGCCGACCCGCAGCGGCGGACGGTCGGGATGGCCCGACACGTAGCGCAGGCCGCCCATGGATTCGCCGATGGCCCCAAAGCCGGGCTGGTCCTTCATCGGACCCGTCTGCCCATAGCCGGACAGGCGCACCATGATGAGCGCAGGGTTGATGGCGCGCAGCTGCTCATAGCCCAAGCCCCACTTCTCCAGCACGCCGGGCCGGTAGTTCTCGACCACGACGTCGGCGTCCAGCGCCAGCTTGCGGGCGATTTCCTGGGCACGCGGATCTTTCAGGTTGAGCGCGATGGATTGCTTGTTGCGGGCTTGCACCGTCCACCACAGGGAATTGCCCTCGTGCAGATGGCGCCAGCTGCGGATGGGATCGCCGCCGCCCGTGCCGTCGGGCCCGTGCGGCGTTTCCACCTTGATGACGTCGGCGCCGAATTCGCCGAAGATGCGCGCGGCGAACGGGCCGGCGATGAGCGTGCCGAGTTCCAGGACCTTCAGTCCGGTCAGCGCTGACATGGCTTGTCTTCCTCACATTTTTTGCCCGCCGATACGTTGCCGGCAAGGCGTTCTGGTACCGCGAGCGTCAGGTGGTCTTGCGCTCCATCAGGGCCCACGCGATGGTGCCCGCGTCGACGTATTCCAGCTCGCTGCCGGCCGGCACGCCTCGCGCCAGGCGCGTGACCCGCAGGCCGCGCTCGCCCAGGGCTTCGCCCAGAAAATGGGCGGTGGTCTCGCCTTCTGCGGTGAAGTTGGTGGCCAGGATGACTTCCTGCACCACGCCGTCGGTCGCCCGCTTGATCACGCGATCGAAATCCAGCTCGCGCGGACCTATACCTTCCAGCGGCGCCACCCGGCCCATCAACACGTAGTACAGGCCACGGTAGCCGTGGCTGGACTCGATCATGTTCTGGTCGGCCGGCGTTTCCACGATGCACAGCAGCGAGGAATCCCGCTTGGGATTGGAGCAGGTGCCGCAGACCTCTTCTTCAGCAAAGCTGTTGCAGCGCGCGCAGTGCTTCAGGTCCCGCACCGCGCCCGCGAGCGCCCGCCCCAGCATGTCCGCGCCTTGCGGGTCATGCTGCAGCAGGTGATAGGCCATGCGTCTGGCCGAGCGCACGCCCACGCCGGGCAGCCGCCGCAGCGCCTCGATCAGCGATACCAGCGGCTCGGGTTCAGGCAGTAAAGGGTCCATTGCGACCTAGGCCTAGGGCTGCGGCAATCAGAACGGCAGCTTCATGCCCGGGGGCAGCGGCATGCCGGCGGTCACCGACGCCATCTTTTCCTGGGAAGTGGCTTCGGCCTTGCGCAGCGCATCATTGAACGCGGCGGCAACCAGGTCTTCCAGCATGTCCTTGTCGTCGCCCAGCAGCGACGGGTCGATCACGACGCGCTTGACGTCATGGCGGCAGGTCATGGTGACCTTCACCAGGCCGCCGCCGGAGGCGCCTTCGACCTGGATGTCGGCCAGCGCGTCTTGCGCCTTCTTCATGTTTTCCTGCATTTGCTGCGCCTGGCGCATCAGGCCGGCCAGTTGTCCTTTCATCATGATGGATGCTTCCTTGAACGAGGGGAATGAGAGAGTGCCGCTGCCTCAGGCAGCGGCGGGGGAATCAACGTGACGAATGGAGCCGGGCACGACCTGGCCGCCAAAATCGGCCACCAGCGCTTGCACGAATGGATCGACGGCTACCGCGTCTTCGGCGGCCAGCTGGCGCGCCGCGCGCTCAGCCTGCGCCACGGCATGCGCCGTGGCGTCGCCGGTGACGCCGACTTCCACGTCCAGCCGTATGCCCTGCCCGAAATGTTCGCACAGCACGGTTTGCAGGCGTACACGGCTTTCGCTTTCGGCCAGCGTCTTGACGGCCACACGCAGGATGATCGCGTCGCCCTGCACGCCGGCCCATTCGCTCTGGCGCGCCAGTTCCGCGGCCAGGCCGGTAACGGGCAGGCGCCCGGCCAGCTCCGGCCACAAGGCCGAGGTCATGTCGGCCATGCGGGCGCGAGACTGGCGCTTGCGCGCGGGCGCCGGGCCCTCGCGCCGGGCGGGCGCGGACGCAGCCGCCGGCTGAGGCGCGGTCGACGGCGCGGTGGCCAGGGTTTCGAAATCATCGTCGTCGGGGTCGGACGTAAAGCCGCTTTCCGGCGCAAAGCCGCCTTCGGCTTCGAATGGAATCTCTTCGTCGACCCAGGACGGGGGACCGTCCGCGTCCTCGGCCGCCGGGGCTGCTGCCACGACGGCGGCCACGGCGGGCGTCACCGCCAGCGCGGCCGAGCCTGCCGCCTTGCCGGAAGCCGGCTGGACGGGCGTCGCGGCGGCGTCCGCCGGCAGATCTTCCCAGGGCGGCACGCTGCCGCCGTCGGCGGCTTGCGGCACGGGGGCGGCAACAACGGGTTCGGGCTCCGCCGGCGCGGCGGATACGGCGGCAACGGGCGCCAGGACGGGCTCTGCGGGCGCGGCCGGCTGCCCGGCCGTCTGCGGCGCGGCTTCGGCTACTGAAGGCGCGGGCGCCTCCGCAGGCATGGGAACCGGAGCGGGCGCCGCGGCAGGCGCAGGCGTAGCGACGGGCGCAGGCGCGATGGGCGCGGGAACAGGCGCCGGTTCGGCAACGGAAGCGGGGGCAACGGGCGTCGCGGCTGCGGGCGCAGCGGCGGCCATCGCCGGTTCCGCCGTCTGGCGGGCGGGCGCCGCGGGCGCTTCCAGCGCGGTCTGCGGACCCGCGTCGCCATTGAGCGCCAGCATCCGCAGGCAGGCCATGATGAAGCCCGCGTACTCGTCGGGCGCCAGGGTCAGTTCGCTGCGGCTGTGCACCGCCACCGAATAAAACAGCTGCACCGCATCAGGATGCAGGACCTGCGCCAGACGGGCGATATCGCCCGCCAGCGGGTCTTCGGCCGGCGTCACGCCGGTCACGCGCTGCTCGATCGCCACGCGCGACAGCAGCACGGCCAGGTCGGCCAGCGCGCCGGCGTACGACAGGCCGCGAATGGCGAGTTCATCGGCCACCGCCAGCACGCCCTTGGCGTCGCCGGTGGAAAGCGCGTCCAGCAGGCGGACAAGATGGCGTTGGTCGATGGTGCCGAGCATGCCGCGCACGGCGTCCTCGGTCAGGTTGCCGGCGCTGTAGGCGATGGCCTGGTCGGTCAGCGACAGGGCATCGCGCATGGAGCCGGACGCCGCCTGCCCGATCAGGCGCAGGGCTGGCACCTCGAAACCCACTTCTTCCTGTCCCAGCACGGCCTGCAAATGGCCGACGATGGAGTCGGCGGGCATCTGCTTCAGGTTGAACTGCAGGCAGCGCGACAAAACCGTCACCGGAATCTTCTGGGGATCGGTGGTGGCCAGAATGAACTTGACGTGCGGCGGAGGCTCTTCCAGCGTCTTGAGCATGGCGTTGAACGCGTGCCCGGTCAGCATGTGGACTTCGTCGATCATGTAGACCTTGAAGCGTCCCGCGCCCGGCGCGTAGACCGCCTGCTCCAGGAGCTGCGTCATTTCCTCGACGCCGCGGTTCGAGGCCGCGTCCAGCTCAAGATAGTCGACGAAGCGCCCCGAATCGATCTCGGTGCAGGCGCGACAGACGCCGCAAGGCTTGGAGGTGATGCCTGTGTCGCAATTGAGCGATTTGGCCAGAATGCGCGAGAGCGTGGTCTTGCCGACGCCCCGGGTTCCGGTGAACAGCCAGGCGTGGTGCAGGCGTTGCGTGTCGAGCGCATGCGTAAGCGCGCGCACCACGTGATCCTGCCCCACGAGGGTATCGAACGATCGCGGCCGCCACTTGCGGGCCAATACCAGATAAGTCATGGCTGGATTGTAGAGCCTGTTTTGTGAGCGGACTCGTGAGCGGGCTGAAATGCAAAGGGGACGGGCTTATTCCCGTGGAACGAATCCCTGGAAAATAACCCCGTCCCCCCTGAAAGCAAAGCGCCATGGGTTTAATCATGACGCTTTGCTTTGAAGAATCCGGTTGGCGAGCCTTACTCCGGCACTGACCCTAAACGACTATGGCTGCTTCGTTCCCGACCTGACCAGGTTCACCGTCGAACCATGCGGAGGGGCCCGCCAGCCGTGATTCTAGCAGAGCTGCGCTTCGCTTGCTTGCTCGAATCACGGCCGGCGGGCCCCGAGGGGCGGTATGTGGGCTCCCTCCCCGGCCCTCCCCCCGAGGGGGAGGGGGTGCGGGCTTCGCTGCGCTGGCCCGGGCGGCTCGTTTCGCTTTGCCGCGTTTTGTGCTCCAGGTGGGGCAGCTTTCCTCGGACAGAGGACTTCGCTGCGCTTGTCCGGGGGTTCTCGGCGCTCGTGCTTTTCAGAATGTGCCGCGCAGGGTCAGGTAGAAGTTTCTGGGATCGCCGTACCAGTTGCCGCTGCCGCTGGTGCCCATCGTCTTGTAGTAGGTGCGGTCGAAGAGGTTGTTGATGTTCAGGGTTGCTTTCCAATTGGGGGTGAAGGCGTACTGGACGCTGGCGCTGGCGACGGCGTAGCCTGCCTGGGTGAAGTTGAAGGGAACGCTGGCACCGTCGTACTTGCCCGAGGATGCGTTGTAGCTGCGGGCGGTTCCGCTCACGTAGTGGGCGCTCTGTACCGTCACGCCGCCTCCGACGGTCCAGGCGGACAGGGTGTCGGGCAGCCGGTATGTGGTCCACAGCTTGAACAAGTGCCGCGGGGTCACGGAGTTGTAGACGCTGCTGGTGTTCTGGTTCTGGTTGCGGTTGTATGTATAGCCCGCGGCGAGTTGCCAGCCCGGCATGAGTTCCCCGGTGATTTCCGCATCGAAGCCTTCGCTGAGCACATTGCCTTGCCGCAGCCAGCAGCAGTTCAGGCCCTCGTTGCCGACATTGGTGCTGGGATAGCTGGGATCGCGCACCGCCTCGCCCTTGCGTTCGATGCGATAGAGCGCGAAAGCGCTGTTCAGGCGGCCGCCGCCGTGCTCGCCTTTCAGGCCGATCTCGTAGTTCTTACCGGTGATGGCGTCCAGCGGTGAACCCGGAATCGGGCCGCTCAGGCGGTTGGCCTGTGATTTGTGGATCATGGTCACGCTGCCGTAGGCGGTCCACTGCTCGTTCAGGTCGACGGTCATGCCGCCATAGGGCGTGAATATGCCGGATTCGCGGTAGGTGGTGACCGAACTGGTGGTGACGTCGCCGCTGCTGTTGTAGCGCTTGAAAGGGCTGATGTAATCGTAGGTCGACAGGCGACCTCCGCCAAAGATCTTGACCCGGTCGCTCAGGCTGAGCTTGATCCGCCCGTAGACGCCGTACTGCTTGGCGCCGAAGTCAGGCCAGTCATTGCTTTTCCAGAATCGCGAAGGCCGCGGCACGATGCCGGGGCTGAATTCCCTGATTGGAACTTCGGGCGGATCGGTCTCGTAATCGGCGGCGTAGTAGGCATTCGAGTGGCGCACCTGGCGCCAGTCGCCGCCGATCAGCAACTGGTGGGTCTGGCCCAGCAGATCGAAGTTGCCGCTCAGGCTCAGGTCCAGCGCCTTTACTTCATTGTCGAAATCGAAAGCCCAGACGTCCATGCGATTGCCCATGCCCGTTGCGGGGTCCACCGCGCCATAACCGTCCGCGCTTTCCTCGTAGGACTTGCGATTGATGTACTGAGCATCCAGCTTCAGCTTCCAGTCGCGACCCAGGCCTTGCTCGATCTGCGCGAAGATTTCTTTGTGATCGCTTTCCAGATTGTTCCAACTGGCGTTGAGCACCGTGCGGCGCGGCAATCCCAGATCCGCTCCGTCCGGGCTGCGCGGCAAGCCGCTCTGCCACGGCGTGGTCTTGCGCTTTTCGTAGCTGCCGCCGATGGCCACCTTGGTGCGTTCGGCCACGTCCGCCTCCAGGATGCCGTAGACGAACTGACTGCTGGCGTCAGCGTTGCCGTAAAAGTAATCACGGTCCTGATAGGCCACGACGCCGCGGCCGCGCAGCTTGCCGTTGGCCGCCAGCGGGCCCGTTGCGTCCACCTCGGCGCGGTAGTTGTCCCAACTGCCGGCGGAGGTGGTCAGGTTGACCTGGCTATAGGCCAGCGGACGCTTGCGCACGAGGTTGATGGCGCCACCCGGCTCGCCCGTGCCTGAGAACAGGCCATCGGCGCCCCGTATCACTTCCACCCGGTCGTACATCGCCAGATTAGGGTTGAAGTACTTCTGCTGATAGCCGTCAAGCGCCACGCCGTCGATCATCATGCTTTCGACAGCGAAACCGCGCGCATAGACCTTGCTGACTTCGCCGTTGTCCGCCGCCACCACGGTCATGCCGGTGGTCTGGCCCAGCACATCGCCCACGCTGATCAGCGCCTGGTCATCAATACGCTGGCGCGTCATGACCGAAATCGACTGCGGCGTTTCGCGGATCGACACGCCCCGCGCAAGGGAGGCGTAGTTGGCGGTGTACGTGTCGCGCCCCTCGCTGGCGATACCGTCTCCCGTCACCTGCACGGCGTCCATCATCGCCGCGCCGTCGCGTCGCGATACCGTCACATTGGCGCCGTTGCGCGCATATTCCAGGCCAGTGCCTTGCAGCAGCCGACCCAGGGCTTCGGCCGGCGTCAACAGGCCGGACAACGCCGGGGCGGTCAAGCCCGCCACGGCATCCTGCATGAAGAAAACCTGCAGCGAGGCCTGCTCGCCAAATTGCAGCAGCGCCCGGCCCAGGGGCTGCTCCGGCAGGTTCAGATGAATGGCGGTGTCCTGCGCCCGGACTGTCGCAGGCATTGCGCCCCCGCCCAGCATCAGCGCTATTGCCAAGGCGCCGGCGGCGGCCATCGGCGCGCGGCGAAGCGGACGCGGCTGAGCGCGCCCTTTGGTGACAAGAATCTTCACGGTCCAGCTCTTTCCTAGTGTATGCAAGGCGCGGGTGCGCCAATCCCTTTGGCCAAAGGATCCCGGAAGGGGCTATGCCCTTTCCCCTGCCCTAAAGACGGCCAGCCCGCCCTATCACCGGAATAAAAATGAGAACTATTTTGTAACAGCACCGAAAAGAGCCGCTGACGAAGACGCAAACGCCGCCAGGGTTTCAGCGGCGCACAATGACGTGCGCGCCGTCGGCGCGCTCGACGATGCGCAGCGGAGCAATGGAGGGAAGCGCTTGCAGAATGGCATCGGGATCGGTCACGCTGAGCGTGGCCGCGATGCGCAGGCCCGCCAGGGAATCGTCCTCAAGCACCAGCGGATGGCGCAGATAGCGGTTCATCTCGGCCACCGCCTGCGCCAGCGGAATTCCGTTGAATACGATGCGCCCCCGTCGCCATGCCGTCATGCCCGCCACATCCGCCGGCGCAGGCGCACCCAGCCTGCGCGACGCGTCTACGCGCACCCCGGCGCCCGCCTGCAGGTCGGCGCGTTCGCGCCACCACCAGGGACCGGTTGTAACGCGCACCGAACCCGACTCGACCGCCACGGTCAGCGCTTCCGCATCGCGCCGCACGTCAAAGCGCGTGCCGGTCACACGGACTTCGCCCAGGCCCGCGTCGATCACGAACGGCCGGTCGGCGTCGGGCGCCACCATGAAGATTGCTTCACCGGAGCGCAAGACCACCTCGCGGCGGCCTGCGTACAGACGCACGTCCAGGCGCGTACCGGTGTTCAACTCGATCACCGAACCGTCGGGCAAGGTTTCCAGGCGCTGCTCGCCGCGCGCCGTCTCGAATTGCGCCTGATACGGGGGCGCTCCTTCCCACCAGCCGGTGTCCAGAGCAGCGACGGCTGCCACCGCCAACGCCGCGGAGGCGGCCAGCCCGAATGCGAGCCGCCGGCGAACCGCGTGAACGGGACGCGCAGCAGGCTCGCGACGATTCAGGATCGACCGCAACGCCGGCTCCGGCGCCAGCGATGTGGCCTGCCAGGCAAACTCCACCTGGCGGTAGGCGGTGTCGTGCTCAGGACTGGCGCCGCGCCACGCCTTGCAGGCTTGCAGGTCCTCGGCGCCTGCCTCGCCGGAATGCACGCGCGCGAACCACTGCGCGGCCGCGTCGCGCACCGCGGGGGCGGGAACGGAGGACCGGGAGTCAATTGGGCGCATAGTCTTGCAAACGTTCACTCAGATGGCGCAGGGCGCGCGTCATGTATTTTTCCACCATGCTGCGCGACAGGCCCATGTGGGCCGCGATCTCGGGATGACTCCAGCCCTCCAGCCGGTGCCAGATATACACCTGCTGGCATTTCAACGGCAAATCGTCCAACGCGGCAAGCAGGGCCTCGGACAACTGCCTTTCGCGCGCCGCGGCCTCCGGGCCGGGCGCAGGCGGATGCTCGCCCTCTTCCAGATCATCGAGCGGCGAGGCCTGCCGCAGCGCGCGGCGTCGGTGGCCATCAATCAGGCCGTTCCGCGTGCTGCGGCGCAGGTAGGCGCCGGGATCGTCCACCCCGCCGGTACCTTGCTCCAGCATGCCGACCACCGCATCCTGCACGGCGTCCTCCACGTCGTGGCGCTCGTGGCCACGACGCATGCAAGCGCGGATAAGTTCACGGTAATGCGCAAGCCAGGCGAAAGGCTGCGCGGAGCGGGAGGGCATGAAGAAAGGGCGGACTGACAGCTTTAAGTTGGCGCATTGTCGCAAATGATTTCTATTTACACAAACACCATGACAGAGCTTTCAGCCCCTGCTCTCTCAACCCGCCAGATCGATCCAGGCCTTCGCGCGCGGAAAGTACAGCGCGGCGCGCGCAACGCGGCCGTCAAGCGCGGTCACCTGCGTGCAGTAGCGCAGCAGCTGTTCGCCGTGACGCTGGCGCATGCGGGTTGCGAACGCCGGAGGAGATTCGCCGGGGTGCGGGCGGCCTGTCTTGTAGTCGACGATGAGCCAGCCGTCTTCGGTGCTGAGCGCCAGGTCGATCACGGACACCTTGCCCGCGGCGTCGATGAGAGGCCACTCGCGGCGCGCGCCGGATTGCGACAGCAGCCACAGGCCGCGTTCGTCCGCGAGGGTGGCCTGCAGGGTTTCAAGCACCGCTTCCGACGCGGCGTCCGCCTGGCTTGCCGGGATGCCCGCGCGCGTCAGCTGCCTGCGCATGGCGGGCAGGCGCTGCGCCAGCGTGTCCGCCGGCCAGGCTTGCACGCCGTCCTGCCCGATGCGGGCCAGCCATGCATGCGCCAGCGTGCCGATGGCGGCGTCGTAGCCGGCTTCGAGCTGCCAGGCGGGATGCTCGCCGCTGTCGCCCCAGGCGCCCCGCGTCGCGGTGGCAAAGCCGGGGCTCACGGTCACGTCGGCCAAGCGCGACAAGTGCGCGAGGCCCGTGCTGTCCACGCGGCGCAAGGGCTCGCCCTGCCACTCTGGCGCATCGGCGGTTTCGGGGATGGTTTCGCCATTCAGCGATGGTGGCACCGGCGTGGACAGGCAAGGCCAGAGGCGTCCCAGCAGGCTGGCGGAGGGCGGCGTCTTGGCTTGGCCGCTGGCCTCGTCCACCGACACATGGCCCACCAGGTGCAGGCGCTTGCGGGCCCGCGTCGCGGCCACATACAGCAACCGGTCGATTTCATACGACGCGCGCCGCGCCTCGCGCGCGCCGAGATAACGCGACACGGGATCGGCCTCGGTTTCCGCCCGCGGCTTGACGGGGCCGAACAGCACGCGCCCCGCGCTCTGCTCGAAGCGCACCAGCGGCGCCTGATCTCCGCGGGGCGCGCGGTGCAGGCCGTACAGGATCACCGTTTCGAACTGCAGGCCCTTGGACTTGTGCATGGTCATGATCTCGACCGCGCCTTCCTCTTCGTCCGCCGCGTCCGGTGCGGCGAACAGGCGCGAGATCCCCGCATCCAGCGCGGCGACATCGATGCTTCCGTGCGGCGCCAGGCGTTCGACCAGCTGGAACAGGCTTTCCGCGTCATTGGCGACGGACAGGCCCGCATACAGGCCCGGGCCGCCCAGGCGGCGCCACAGCGACTCCACCCACGCCGCGAACGGCATCGCGCCCGATGCGTTTCGCTTGTCGAGCAGGACGGCCGCCACCTGGCGCAAGCGCGCGAACTCGTCGGCGCCCAGCAAAGCCTGCGCGCCAGGCGATTCGGGTTCCGCGGGCGCGGCGTCGAACAGCGCCCCCTGCGGCGGCGCCTCCGCCGTCACGGTCGCAATCTGCGGCACGATGCGCAGCGCGCGTTCCAGCAAGACCGGCACCGGCGTGACGTGATCGTCGCCAAACAGGCGCTGCAAGGACACCAGCGTCAGGCCGCAATACGGCGCGCGCAGCACCGACAGCCAGGCCAGCCGGTCGCCCGGATGCGACAGCGCCCGCACCAATTGCACCAGGTCCGCGACCACCGGCCGCAAGGCCAGCGGCACCAGATCCACCGCACGGCAACGGATGCCCTCCTGCGCGAGCCGCCGGGTCAGATTGCCCAGATGGCTGCGCGCGCGCACCAGCACCGCCACGGGGTGCCTGGCGCCCTTGTGATCGATCAGCGCCTGGCGCACCAGTCCCACGGCGATGTCCTCGGCCTGCTCTTCGGGCGGGGCCGCGCCTTCGCGCGACCAGGCCGGATGAAAGCGCACCGCCGGGTCCGGCAAAGCCTCGTGGAATGCGGTGGACGGGCTGTAGGCGATCGCGCCCGCTCCGGCATCGCTGCGCTTGGGCAGCAATTCGACGAACGAACGGTTCACCCAATCCACGATGCCGGCCTGGGAACGGAAATTGTCCGTCAGGTTCAGGAAATCCGGCTCCAGTTCGCCCACGCCTCTGTCCGCCACTTCCAGGAACAGGCCGACTTCCGCCTTGCGGAAGCGGTAGATCGACTGCATCGGATCGCCCACCAGGAACAGGCTGCGGCCGTCGCCGGCCTGCCAGCCGGAAGTCAGCGTGCGCAGCAGGTCCAGCTGCGTCTGGCTGGTGTCCTGGAATTCGTCGATGAGCAGGTGGCGGATGGAAGCATCCAGCTTGAGCAGCAGTTCGCCCGGATCATCGGCGCTGCCCAGCGCGGCCGCGGCGCGTTGCGCGATCTCGATGAAATCCACCTCGCCCTTGTCGGCAAAGCGCAGGCGCAGTTGCGCCACGGCCAGCGCCAGGGTCATCAGCTGGGCGCCCAGCACTTCCCATTGCGCGTCCGTGAAATGCGGCGCGGGAATATCGCGCACCGAGTGCAGCCGGCGCACCCAGGCCGCCTGCCCGTCCGCGCCTTCCAGCCAGGCCACGAACGGTTCCTTGTGCGCGCACTTGGCCGGGAACCCCAGATTCTTGTTGACCGTCTTGCGCAATGAGCCCGTGCCGGTCAGCAGCAGATGCGCCACGGCACGCCATGCATCCAGCAGCTCGGCATCGGGCGGCAGTTCTTCCGTCCAGTCCAGCAGCGCCAGAAGCTTGTTGTCCTCATCGGCGTCCTGCAGATGGGCGGCGGCCAGGCGCGCCGGACCGCAAAGCGCTTCGGCCCAGCCGTAAGGCATGGCGGCGCTCAGCGCGTCCAGGTCTTCGCCGATGGCTTCGGCCAGCGTGGCCTCCATGGCCTCGCGATCGGAACCATGGCGCAACAGCGGCAGCCATTGGTCGCGCTGCCCCAGCATGTCGGCGATGGCGTCCTTGGCCGCCTGCACGTCCACGTCCAGGTGCTTGAGCAGGATGCGCACGGCCTCGTAATCGTCGGCCAGGTCCAGCGTGGCGCGGGCCGCGGCCTCGTAGTGCGAGCGGGCATCGTCCGTGATGTCGGGCATGCCGCCCAGCTCCGACAGCCAGGGCATGCTGCGCACCAGCCCCGCGCAGAAGGAGTCGATGGTACGGATGGCCAGGCGCGCGGGGTGGTCCAGCAGATGCCAGCCCTGCTCCGCATTGCGCGCCAGCGCCGCACGGGCCAGCTCCCAGCTGCGGCGTTCATGCAGGGCCTCGGGCGGCGCGTCCAGCCCGCGCCGCAGCTTGCTCAGCACGCGCGCGTGCATCTCGGATGCAGCCTTGCGCGTGAAGGTGATGGCGACGATCTCTTCCGGACGGTTCACCGTGGCCAGCAGGGCCAGGATGCGGTCCGTCAGCAACTCGGTCTTGCCCGAGCCCGCAGGGGCCTGGACCAAGAATGATCGGGTCGGGTCCAGCGCGTCGGCGCGGGCTGCGTGGTCCTGCGGCAGGCGTTCTTGTTCAGCCATGGCTTAGGCGTCCTCGTCGTCCAGATGCAAACGCAGGAACGGCAATGCATCGCAGTATTTCAGGTCATCCCGGCGGTAGGCCACGTTGGCCGCATACCCCGCGACATATTCATCGGCCAGCGCCTCGATCGCCACGCGCCAGCGCTGGCGGATTTCGGGCCATGACAGGCCATCGAAGTACTTGCTTTCGCTGGCCAGGGTCACGCCCGGCATGCCCAGGTCTTCGTCGGCCAGGCCTTGCGCGGCGACCTGCCGCGCATGGATCTGCGCCAGCACCAGGCCCGCGGCTTCGCCGCCGGCGGCGTCGGCCAGCACGGATGCGTAGAACGGCAGCTGGACATTCACGGGGCGGCTGCGCGACCAGTCCGGCTCGGGCTTGGCGGCGGCCACGCCGGTCTTGTAGTCGACGATGACGCTGCGGCCGTCGGCCAGGCTGTCGATGCGGTCCAGCCGCAGCTTCAGCGTGAGCGCGCCACGCTGCCATTGATGGTTTTTCTCCACTTGCGCCACGGCGAACGGCAGGCGCTGCGCTTCCATGTCCAGCCAGGACGCCAGCACGGCGTGGGCGCGCTGACACTCCAGCTCCCGCAGGGCCGGCGCGTACTCCTTGAGTTCTTCATCGGCGGCTTGCGCCACGGCCTGCTCCAGCAGCGCGCCCAGACGACCGGTGGCAAGCAATTCATGCAGCGTTTCCTGGTCGGGCATCATGCCCCACACCAGCTCCAGCGCCTTGTGCAGGAACTGGCCGCGCACGTTCACGGTGGCCGCATCGGCATAGGGCGCAAGCTCCCGCCCGCCCAGGCGGTGGCGCACGAAGGCCCACAGGGGATTGCGCGCCTGCGTGTCCAGCACGTCCAGGCCGCCCCCGCCCCGGTTGCCCGCGGCCAGCGGCGGCCCGCGCGTGTCGTCCAGCGACTCCTGCGACAAGCTGGCCTGGCTCTCGGGCTGCGCCGGCGTCCAATCCGTCAGGGCCGTGGCCGCTATCAGCGGCGACGGGCGCAACTCGCGTTCGCCGTCCATGTGGGAATGGCTGACGATGATCTCTGGCGCGCAGCGGCACAGCGCCGCGTACATGCCTTCGGCCCATTCGCGCTCGCGTTCGGGCGTGGCGCGCGGCGCCCTGGCCTGGCGCAGCACGGCCAGCGGCAGCAGAGGGTTCGGCTTGGGTGAAGCGGGCAGCACGTCGTCGGTCAGGCCCAGCATCCACACGCCGTCCCAATAGCCGCCTTCGGCTTCCAGCAGGCCCAGCACGTCCAGGCGCGCCAGCGGGTCGCGCTGCGGCTGGAACGAAGAGGAACGCGCCACGCTCTCCAGCAGGTTCACGGCGGCCACGCCGCCCAGGCGGCCGGCGGCCGGCGCCAGCGCGGAAAAACTGCCCAAGGCATCGCCCAGCGCGCCCATCACCTGATAGCCCACGCTGTCCAGCGCGGCTTCGCCCGGAAAGCCCAGCGCCATCAGCGCGGCCTTCATGCGCAGCATCCAGACATCGCACGTGGCCTGGCGGCCGCCTTGCGTCCAGATTTCCATGGCCTGGTTCCAGGCCTGCGCCAGTGCCGGGATATCGGCCAGCAGCTTGCGCAGATCCTGAGGGCTGACGTGCAACCGGGCCTGGCGCCGCCAGCGCGCGTCGATCGCCGCCAGGCGGGCGCGGTCCCGCACGTCGCTTGCGCAGTGCCCCGCCAGCAAGGCGGCGCCCAGCACGTCCACGCCGCAGCCCTTGCCCGGCGCGCATTCGGCCAGGGCGCGCAGCCATGCCAGCGCGGCGCGCGCCATCGGCCACTCATCCAGCGGGCGTCCCACCGCGACGTTGAACGCGAGGGCGGGCGCGCCGTCGCGTCCGGCCAGGGCCTGGCTCAGCACGCGCCGCGCAAAGGGCGATTCCGCCTCCAGTTGCGGCGAGACGATGGCGTAGCGGCCAGTGGGATGCGCCTTCAGCTGGCTGGCGGCCCAGGCCGCCGCGGCGCGCCACTCCGCGCCCTGGTCGGCCGCCTCGAAACGCCTGGCCGTGGTTTCCACGCGCTGGGCGTCGCGCCATTGCGCCACGTCGGTGCCCTGCGCCTCGAAGGCCCGCAGCAAGCGTTGAAAGCGCGGCGAGATGTCCGTGAATCCGGCCAGCACCAGTTGCCGGGGCGTGGCCAGCCGGCCGTCTTCCAGCGCCCGCAGCACACGCGCATAGCCCTGGTTCGCGTCTTCGGCGTCTATGCCTGCCAGAGTCTGGCGATAGCGCACGCGCCACTTCGCAAAACCGCGGTATTCGTCGGTATCCGCGCCCGACGGCACCTGCAGTTCCCATTCGTCCATCAGCAGGTCGGCATCCATGGACAGCCGCGCGGCCTGGCTGGCGTCCAGCAGCACGCGCTCTGCCTCTTCGGCACGGATCGCCTCCGTCCACACGAGCTGCGTGGCAAAACTGTCCAGCCTGTAGGCCGGCACGTCGTCGTCCGCCTCGAACGCGAGTTCGTTGGCGGATTCGGCCAGCCAGGCGGACAGCGGCAGGATGCGCGGCAGCTCGCTGACCTGGCGCTCCTGGCGCAACAGGCCGGCCAATTCAAGCGTGAGCCGGCGCGACAGGCGGTTGTTCACCGTCAGCACCAGCGTGTCGGCGGCGGGCAGGCCGGCGATATCCGGCAGCGATAGATCGGAATAGGAAAGCGATGCGTCCTGCATGGGCACCCATAGGCGGAGATTTTCTCCGCCGTAGGATACCGCGAGCCAGGAGGGGGAATCCGGCTAGAAACCGCAGAGGGCGGCCAGGTTTTCCCAGTGGATCTGCATTTCGGGCGTGGTGTAGCCCCAGAATGCCAGGCCAAGCACGGCCGCCAGCGCCAGCACGCCAGCGGTGCGCCAGCCTCGATGGCGGCGGACGGCGGGATGCGGGGCGGGCGTCATGGCGGGGTTGCTCCTTGGGCGCAGGCCGGCCTCAGGCCGTCGCCGGCTGGGCCGGGGTCACCGGCTGCTCGCGCACGGGCAGGCACAGCAAGGCCGCGATGACGGCCAGCGCCACGCCCAGCCACCAGACCAGATCGTAGTTGCCGGTCTTGGCATAGGCGTAGCCTCCCAGCCAGACGCCGATAAAGCTGCCCAACTGGTGGCCCAGGAAGACGATGCCTGACAAGGTGGCGGCATAGCGCAGGCCGTAGATCTGCCCGATGAGCCCCTGCGTCAGCGGCACGGTGCCCAGCCAGAAGAGGCCCATCCACGCCGCGAAGGCATACAGCACCCACGGCGACAGCGGCATCGACAGCAGCAGCAGGATGCCGAATGCCCGCATGAAATAGACCACCGCCAGCAGTCGCTTCTTGCTGTATTTGCCGCCCAGCTTTCCCGCGTAGAAAGAACCCACGACGTTGAACAGGCCGATCAACGCGACCGCGGTGGCGCCCTGCCCGGCCGTCAAGCCCCCGTCGGTCACGTAGGCCGGCAGGTGCAGCGTGATGAATGCGGTGTGGAAGCCACAGACAAAGTAGCTCCAGAACAGAAAGTGGAAGGACGGATGGCGCACGGCTTGCTTGACGGCCGAAGCCAGCGACTGCTGGGGCCCGGAATGCGCTTGCGGACGGCCGCGCAGAAAGTAGGCCAGCGGCGCCGCGCAGGCCACGAACAGCGACAGCACCCACAGCGCGCCCGACCAGTCCAATCCGCTGATCAGCAACTGACCGGTAGGCACGATGGCGAACTGGCCCAGCGAACCGCCGGCGCTGGCAATGCCCATCGCCGTGCTGCGGTAGGCCGGCGGCACGGCGCGCGCCACGACCGGCAGAATCACGGGGAAGGTGGTGCCCGCCTGCCCCAGTCCTACCAGCACGCCTGCGCTCAGGTAGAGCGTTGCCTCGTCGGTGGCAAAGCGCGTGCCTATCATGCCCAGCATGTACAGCACCGCGCCCAGCGCGATGGTGCGGCCCGATCCGTAGCGATCGGCCAGGATGCCCATGAAGATGCACGCCACGCCCCATACCAGGTTCTGCAAGGCAAACGCCATGGAGAACACTTCGCGGCCCCAGCCGTGCGCCAGGCCCATCGGCTGCATGAACAGGCCAAAAGTGGCGCGCACGCCCATGGCAAGCAGCACGACCAGGGTGCCCAAGGCGATGGTGCGTGCGGAAATCGTATCGGTTTGGCTGGACATGAAATCCGTGTCTCGTTGTTTTTGGCTATGCGCCCCCTCCCGGGGCGGCCCCGCTCTCAGGCAGGACCTGGACATCATATACAAGTCCGCGACTGCCCTCGGGAATACCCCCGTCGGCGAGTGTGCTTCGAAGGAGCGCCGATACGCCAGGCGGCCCTTTGATTTGGGGCTTGCCCCGGCTGCTGATAGACTTGCGTCCTGCTCCGAAACCCGCGCCGGCGGTGATAAACTCTGGCTCGCAAGATTCGCAGCGTTATCAAGACCTTATTTTGAAAACTCTTCGAATACGCTTCGAAAAGCCAGCGGAAACCCGCCCTCGCGGCCGGTCCTGCCCCCCTGCTTCACACGTCTCGCCGTAGTTAAATGGATATAACCGGCCCCTCCTAAGGGTCAATTGGTGGTTCGATTCCACCCGGCGAGGCCAACCCGGCCTCGGCTCCGACGCCGCACCTCCCCCCCGAAATACCGCACGTTCAGCCAGATGAGGGTTAATCCGGGCTACGCTCACGCGCGCCGCGCCGTTAGCTTCTCGTGACGCGTCTTGTGACGAATTGCTGCCGCGTCAATACGTCACTTTTATTTTTTTCAGCGATGATAGCGAATCGCCTTGCGTGCAACTTGAAATTGCTGTTTAAATTCGACGCGTAAGCCTCTAATTCATCTGGACTTTTCCTGAACCGACGTAATGCCGGCTTAAGAAATATTTGTTCACAGACCGACAAGCCTGCTCAAACCATGGCCTTTTCCTGGAAACGTGCAATTGCGAACGCGATAGCGCCTGCCGCGCTGGCGGTGTGCGCGCTCCTGCCCTTCGCCGCGCAAGCCGCCAAGAATTCCGATCCTTGCAAGACCAACGCCAAATCGGCGGCTTGCAAGGCGCAACAAGCAAAGAAGGCCCCGGCGCCCAAGGCCGGCTCCGGCAAAGGCGCCTCCGCCAAGCAGGCCGCGCCGGCCGCCAAGAAGGCACCGCCTAAATCCTCCTCCGGCAAAAAGGCGGCGCCGCCCAAGGGCGGCAGGCAAGTCGCCGCGAAAGGCACCCCACCCAAGAAGGCGGGCGCCACCGGCAAGGGCGGCAAGGCGGACAAGCCTTCGCGCGCGCAGCGCGCCGCGGCTGCCGCCGCCGGCGCCGCCATGCCGCCGCCCGCCGCCTCGGCGCGGGCCGAAGCGGCCGCGCTGCGCTCCAGCACCGCCTACGTGCAAGACCTGGAAACCTCCACGGTCATCTTCGCCAAGAATGAAAATGTCGTGCGTCCCATCGCTTCCATTTCGAAGCTGATGACCGCCGTGGTGGTCGTGGACGCCAACCTGCCCATGGATGAAATGCTGGAGATCACCGACGAGGACGTCGACGAACTCAAGCACACCACCTCGCGGTTGCGCGTGGGCACCAAGCTGTCGCGCGGCGACATGCTGCACCTGGCGCTGATGTCTTCCGAGAACCGCGCCGCCAACGCGCTGGGCCGCCACTATCCGGGCGGCCTGCCCGCCTTCGTGGCCGCCATGAACGCCAAGGCGCAGGCGCTGGGCATGGGCAGCACGCGCTTCATCGAGCCCACCGGCCTGTCCAGCAACAACGTGTCGTCGCCGCATGATCTGGCGCGTCTGCTGCGCGCGGCCTCGCAGCGCCCGCTGATCCACCGCTACTCCACCGATACGGAGTACGAGGTCGAAATCAACAACCGCACGCAAACGTTCCGCAACACCAACCTGCTGGTGCGCAAGCCCGACTGGGACATCAAGGTGTCCAAGACCGGCTACATCAACGAAGCGGGCGAGTGCCTGGTGATGCTGGCACGCATCAACGGCCGCGATCTGGCCATCGTGCTGCTGGACTCTCAAGGCAAGCTGTCCCGCATCGGCGACGCCGTGCGTATCCGCCGCATCGTGCAAAGCGAAGTGGCGCTGGCGTCGATCCAATCCGGCGGCTGATGCCTGCTTGAGTACCGCGCCGTATGCAAAGGGCCCGATCGGATCGGGCCCTTTTTCATGTCGCGCGTTCCGTGGCGGCTACGCCGCCACCCGGCGTTTCGGGGACAGCGGCTGCGCGTCGTACAGCGAGGGCGGCAGGCCCTCGAGCACGGCCTGCGCATCGAGGGAACCGATAGGCACGCCCGCGTCCAGCGGGATCCGGCCTTCGGCCTGCAGCAGCTGATAGCGCAGGCAGCATACGCGCAGGAAAGAGGTGAAGTTCGCGGCCTCTCCGCGATACTCGACCAGTTCGTCGTACAGGCGTTCGATCAGCTGCGTCACCCGCATGCCGTCGCGCCCCGCGATCTCTTCGAGGACCTGCCAGAACAGGTGCTCCAGCCGCAGGCTGGTCGCCACGCCATGCAGACGCAGGGAGCGGGTTTCGGAGGCATACGACTGCTCGCTGGCGCGGATGAAAATTTCACACATGAGAACTCCTGGGACACCGGGCAAGACGCCCGCCCGGGCGGGTGCGCCTGCGGTTGACTGTACGACGTTTGGCAAGCCGCCGGCAAGACGCCCCCGCCCCCAGAGGACGGTCTAGGCCGTTTGGGACGCCGGGCCGCCGATTCTGAAACCACACGTTTCCCGAGCGCCGCCGATCCCGCGCAGATTGATATAAATCATGGTCTCGAAAGCGTGCGCGTTCGAGCATAGTGAAACTGACCAGACTTCGGAGGTAATGATGGACAAGACCATGAAGGCCGCAGTTGCACGAGCATTCGGCAAACCCCTGGTAATCGAAGAAGTCGCAGTGCCGCGCCCGGGTCCGGGCGAACTGCTGGTGAAGATCGAGGCCTGCGGCGTTTGCCACACGGACCTGCACGCCGTTGAAGGCGATTGGCCCGTCAAGCCCAATCCGCCCTTCATTCCCGGCCACGAAGGCGTCGGCCACGTCGTGGCGGTGGGCGCCGGCGTCACCCATGTAAAGGAAGGCGACCGCGTCGGCATCCCCTGGCTGTATTCCGCCTGCGGACACTGCGAACACTGTCTCGGCGGCTGGGAAACGCTGTGCGAGCAACAGCAGAACGCCGGCTACTCGGTCAATGGCGGCTTTGCCGAATACGCGCTGGCCGCCGCCGACTATGTTGGCCTGCTGCCCAAGAACGTGGGCTTCGTCGAGATCGCCCCCGTGCTGTGCGCAGGCGTGACCGTGTACAAGGGCCTGAAAATGACCGACACCCGCCCGGGCAACTGGGTGGTGATCTCGGGCATCGGCGGGCTGGGCCATATGGCGGTGCAGTACGCCCGCGCGATGGGCCTGAACGTAGCCGCCGTGGATATCGATGACGACAAGCTGGACTTCGCCCGCCGGCTGGGCGCGGAAGTCACGGTCAATGCCAAGACCACCGATCCGGCTGCCTACCTGAAACGCGAAATCGGCGGCGCGCATGGCGCGCTGATCACGGCCGTGTCGCCCAAGGCCTTCGAGCAGGCGCTGGGCATGGTGCGCCGCGGCGGAACGGTGGCCTTGAACGGCTTGCCACCGGGAGACTTCCCGCTGTCGATCTTCGACATGGTGCTCAACGGCGTAACCGTGCGCGGCTCCATCGTCGGCTCGCGGCTGGATCTGCAGGAGTCCCTGCAATTCGCCGAGGAAGGCAAGGTGCACGCCACGGTCGCCACTGAAAGCCTGGAGAACATCAACGACGTTTTCGACCGCATGAAGAAGGGCCAGATCGAAGGCCGCATCGTGCTCGACTTCGCCTGATCCCGGCACGGCAGGAAAAAGGCGCCTGGGGCGGCATGTGCCGCCCCAGGCGCCTTTGCATTCCAACCGCCGCGCGTCAGAGCGCGATCTTCGTGCCCAGCACGGCCAGGAACTGCGACATCCACGCCGGATGGGCAGGCCAGGCCGGCGCCGTCACCAGGTTGCCGTCGGTATAGGCCTGGTCGATCCCGATCTCGGCGTACGTGCCGCCCGCCAGCCGGACTTCAGGCGCGCAGGCGGGATAGGCCGAGCAGGTGCGGCCCTTCAGGATGCCCGCCGCGGCCAGCAGCTGCGCGCCGTGGCAGACAGCCGCGATAGGCTTTTTGGCCTGGTCGAAGGCCCGCACGATATCCAGCACTTTTTCGTTCAGGCGCAGGTACTCTGGCGCGCGTCCGCCGGGTATCACCAGCCCGTCGTAGGAGGCGGGCTCGACGCGGTCGAAATCGTAGTTCAGCGCAAAGTTGTGGCCGCGCTTCTCGGTGTAGGTCTGCGCGCCCTCGAAGTCATGGATGGCGGTCGCGATGGTGTCGCCGGCCTTCTTGTCAGGGCAGACCGCATGCACCGTGTGTCCCACCGTCAGCAGCGTCTGGAACGGCACCATGGTCTCGTAGTCCTCGGCGTAATCGCCGACCAGCATCAACAGTCTTTTGCTCATGATCGTCTCCTTGGGTTGAGCGTTGCGGCCGGTTTGCTACCCGACGGTCCGGGCTCCGGTTCTTGATGTTCTCGGTCCATTGTGCCTGCGCCGGAGCAGCGTCAGGTGGTAGCGGGATACCTCGGGGCCGGCGCCGGGCCAGACCCGCGCGCCCTACTCCAGCGCCACGGATACCGGCTTGGCGCCCAGCACGCTGACCAGCACCTTGGGATCTATTCCCACCAGATAGCCGCGGCGCCCGCCGTTGATGTAGACCACCGGATACTCCAGCACCTCGGCTTCCACCCACACGGGCATCTTCTTGCGTGTGCCGAAGGGGGACGTGCCCCCCACCTGGTAGCCGGAATGGCGCTGCGCGACTTCGGGCTTGCAAGGCTCGACCTTCTTTAGCCCCGCCTGGCGCGCCAGATTCTTGGTGGAGACCTCGCGGTCGCCATGCATGACAACGATCAGCGGCTTGGCCGACTCGTCTTCCATCACCAGCGTCTTCACCACCGCGTGCGGATCCAGGCCCAGCTGGCGCGCGGCTTCGCCGGCGCCGCCGTGGTCCACGTAGTCGTAGGTGTGTTCGGAGTAGGCCACCTTGTTCTGCTTGAGAAACTGGGTGGCGGGCGTTTCGGAAACGTGGCGGGCTTTGCTCATGGGAATGCCGGGTAAAAATGGAAATTGTAAGAGCGCGGGCCGGCGGCTAGCCACGCGGATGATGCGCCGCGTGCAGCGCCTTCAGGCGCTCGCGCGCCACATGCGTATAGATCTGCGTGGTGGAAATGTCCGCATGGCCCAGCAGCATCTGCACCACGCGCAGGTCCGCGCCATGGTTCAGCAGGTGCGTGGCGAATGCATGCCGCAGCACGTGAGGCGACAAGGGCGCGTGCACATCCGCCAGCAAGGCGTACTTCTTCACCAGTTGCCAGAACGCCTGCCGCGACATCGCTTCGGCGCGGCCGGTGATGAATAGCGCATCGCTGACGCGCCCCGCCGCCAGTTCAGGACGAGCGGTTTTCAGGTACTGGTCGATCCAGTGCGCGGCTTCGGCGCCCAGCGGCACGAGCCGGTCCTTGCCGCCCTTGCCCTGCACCACCCGCACCACGCCTTCATTCAGGCTCACGTCCAGGGCGCGCACGCCGACCAGCTCGGATACGCGCAGGCCCGTGGCATACAGCATTTCCAGCATGGCGCGGTCGCGCAGGCCCCGGGCCTGGCCCAGGTCGGGCGCGCGCAGCAAGGCGTCGACCTGCGGCTCGGACAAGGTCTTGGGCATGCGGGGCGGCTGCTTGGCGGCGATCAGCGTCAGGCAGGGGTCGCGCTCGGAACGGTGTTCACGCAGGGCCCAGGCGTAGAACCGGCGCAGCGCGGCCAGCCGGCGGTTAGCGGTGGTGGCGCGCGTTTCCTCATGGCGAAAGGCGAACCAGGCTTCGATGTCGGCTTTTTGCGCATCGCACAAGGGCTTGGCGGGGCCGGCGGGCAGCGCATGGGCGCCAGCCTCGCCATGGCGGTCGGCCATTTCCCGGGCGTAGGCGTCCGGATCCTCCAGCCAGCGCGCAAAGCCGGTCAGGTCGCGCCGGTAGGCGGCCAGCGTGTTGGCCGACAGGCCGTCCTCCAGCCAGACGGCGTCGATGAAGGCGTCGATATCGGCCTGGGAAGCAAGTGGCGGGCGGGCGATGGACATGATGGAATTCTACGGCTCAGCGTTCGCCCACGCCGGCGGCGGCCGACTTCAGCCAGCTCTCGAACAGCTTGAGCGCCTCGGAGCGTTCGCTGCGCTGCGGATAGCCAAAGTAATACCCCTGGCTGACTGTCAGCGATTGCGGCACCGGCATGGCCAGCGTCCCCTGGTCCAGCGCGGGCTGCGCCAGGAAGCGCGGCATCAGCCCCACTCCCAGTCCGGCCTGCACCGCCGCCATCACCATCGTGAAAAGTTCGTATCGCGGCCCGCCCGCCGCCTGCGGACCGTACAGGTGGCTGTTGGCGCCGTACCACTGCCGCCAGGCGTCCGGCCGGGACGCCAGGTGCAGGTGGGTCATGCCGGACAGGGCGCTCGCGCCCGGCTCCGCCACGCGGGCGGCCAGTTCCGGCGCGCAGACCGGCACCAGTTCGCGCTCCGGGAACAGCAGCACGCCCTGGGTCCCCGGCCAGAGCCCGTCCCCGTGATAGAGCGCCCCATCAAAGGGCTGGTCCTTGAACTGGAAGGGCAACGTGCGCACCGACAGGCTGACGGTGATGTCCCCGTGTTCACGCTGGAAATCCGCCAGGCGCGGGATCAGCCAGGTCGTGGCCAGCGTGGGCACCACGGCGATATGGATGCTGCGTCCCATGCCGGTCCGGCTGACCAGGCCGAAAGTGTCTTTCTCGATCTGGTCCAGGTGGTGACGGATGCGGCCGGCGTATTCCGCCCCATGGTCGGTCAGCACGATGCGCCGCCGCACCCGGGTGAAGAGCTGCACTCCCAGGCGCGACTCCAGGCTGGCAACCTGCCGGTAGATCGCGCTGTGCGTCAGGGACAGTTCCTCGGCCGCGCGCGAAAAGCTGCCCAGGCGGGCCGAGGCTTCGAACGCCTGCAGGGCGCTCAGATTGGGAATGCCGTTTCTCATGGAGCGGATACCGCCAGGAACCGGCCTGGGCCGGGGCGCGCCACAAGCCGCGGCGCAACAGGCACTACGTGCCGGAGGATCAATAGATTGTGCAATTTTATCAATTGCGTTGTGCGCCCAGGGAACATATGCTCGGGAGTTCCAACCTAGGCTAACCACGACACCACCATGCCCCAGCAAGATTCCCGCCTTGGCGGTCACATTCTGGTCGACCAACTGGTCGCCCAGGGCGTCAAACATGTTTTCTGCGTTCCCGGCGAAAGCTATCTGGCGGTGCTGGACGGTCTGCACGATGCGGATATCAAGGTTACGGTGTGCCGTCAGGAAGGCGGCGCGGCCATGATGGCCGATGCCCACGGCAAACTGACCGGCGAGCCCGGCATCTGCATGGTGACCCGCGGCCCGGGCGCGTCCAACGCGCTGGCCGGCGTGCATATCGCCAAGCAGGACTCCACCCCCATGATCCTGTTCGTCGGCCAGATCGAGCGCAGCATGCGCGAACGCGAAGCCTTCCAGGAAATGGACTACCGCGCCGTGTTCGGCACGCAGGCCAAGTGGGTCACCGAGATCGACCAGGTCGAGCGCATTCCCGAACTGATCTCGCGCGCCTTCCACATCGCCACCTCCGGCCGTCCCGGTCCGGTCGTGATCGCCCTGCCCGAAGACATGCTGGTCGAAGCGGCCAAGGTGGCTGACGCCCCGCGCTACGAACTGATCGAATCCTCGCCCACGGCCGGCCAGCTGGCCGACCTGGAAAAACTGCTGGCGGACGCCAGGAATCCGGTCGCCATCCTGGGCGGCACGCGCTGGGATGCCCGCGCCGTGCAGCAATTCGCCGATTTCGCGCAGTTGCACTCGCTGCCCACGGCGGTGTCGTTCCGCCGCCAGATGCTGTTCCCGGCCGACCACCCCTGCTTCATCGGCGACGTGGGCCTGGGCATCAACCCCGCGCTGCTCAAGCGCGTGGCCGACGCGGACCTGATCCTGCTGGTCGGCGGCCGCATGTCGGAAAACCCCAGCCAGGCCTACACGCTGCTGGACATCCCGGTGCCCAAGCAGAAGCTGGTGCACGTGCATCCCGACACCGCCGAACTGGCGCGGGTGTACCGCCCCACGCTCGCCATCAATACCTCGCCCGCCGCCTTCGCCGCGGCGCTGGGCGGCCTGAAAGCGCCCGCCAAGCCCGTCTGGGCCGAAGGCACCCAGGCCATGCGCGAGTCGTACCTGAAGTGGAGCGACCCCAAAACCATCACGACGCCGGGCGCGCTGCAGATGGGCCAGGTCATGGCCTATCTGGAAAAAACGCTGCCCGCGGACGCGATCATGACCAACGGCGCGGGCAACTACGCCACCTGGCTGCACCGCTTCCACCGGTTCACCCGCTTTGGCACGCAGCTCGCGCCCACCTCGGGCTCGATGGGCTACGGCCTGCCGGCGGCCGTAGGCGCCAAGCGCGTCTGGCCCGACAAGACCGTGGTCTGCTTCGCCGGCGACGGCTGCTTCCTGATGCACGGCCAGGAGTTCGCCACGGCGGTGCAGTACGACCTGCCGGTCATCGTGGTGCTGGTGGACAACGGCATGTACGGCACGATCCGCATGCACCAGGAAAAGCACTACCCCGGCCGTATTTCCGCGACCGAGCTCAAGAACCCCGACTTCGCCGACTACGCGCGCGCCTTTGGCGGCCACGGCGAACGCGTCGAGACCACCGAGCAGTTCGGTCCGGCATTCGAACGGGCGCTGGCCAGCGGCAAGCCGGCGATCCTGCACTGCTTCATCGACCCGGAAACCATCAGCCCGTCCACGACCCTGGAAAAGATCCGCGACGCGGCATTGAAGGCCCAGCACTGATACCTGAACGGGCGTCAAACCGGCGGCGCGCCCAGGCGCGCCGCCGTGCAAACCCCAACTTGCCGCCCGAATTATTTTAGGTTTAAACTTTCTAGATTCCGATCACGGAAACCCATAGCGGAGACCCAGCATGTCCTCGAACCCCTCATTTCACTGGCAAGACCCCCTGTTGCTGGACCAGCAACTGACCGACGAAGAACGCATGGTGCGCGACGCCGCCTATGCCTATTCGCAGGACAAGCTGGGTCCGCGCGTGCTGAACGCCTTCCGCAACGAAAAGACCGACCCGGAAATCTTCTCCGAAATGGGTGAGCTCGGCCTGCTGGGCGCCACCATCCCCGTCGAATACGGCGGCGCCGGCCTGAACTACGTCAGCTACGGACTGATCGCCCGCGAAGTCGAGCGCATCGACTCCGGCTACCGCTCGATGATGAGCGTGCAGTCGTCGCTGGTCATGGTGCCGATCAACGAATTCGGCAGCGAAGAGCAAAAGAAGAAGTACCTGCCCAAGCTGGCCCGCGGTGAATGGATCGGCTGCTTCGGCCTGACCGAACCCAATCACGGTTCCGACCCCGGCGGCATGGAAACCCGCGCCGTCAAGACGGCCGACGGCTACAAGGTTTCCGGCAACAAGATGTGGATCACCAACTCGCCCATCGCGGACGTGTTCGTGGTGTGGGCCAAGTGCGTCGGCGGCGACTTCGACGGCAAGATCCGCGGCTTCATCCTGGAGAAGGGCATGAAGGGCCTGTCGGCCCCGGCCATCCACGGCAAGGTCGGTCTGCGCGCCTCGATCACCGGCGAAATCGTCATGGACGAAGTGGAAATCTCCGCCGACCAGATGATGCCCGGCGTGTCCGGCCTGAAGGGTCCGTTCACCTGCCTGAACTCCGCCCGCTACGGCATCGCCTGGGGCGCCATCGGCGCCGCCGAAGCTTGCTGGCACACTGCCCGCCAGTACACGCTGGACCGCAAGCAGTTCGGCCGCCCCCTGGCCGCCAACCAGCTGATCCAGAAGAAGCTGGCCGACATGCAAACCGAGATCACGCTGGCCCTGCAAGGCTGCCTGCGCCTGGGCCGCATGAAGGACGAAGGCACCGCCGCCGTCGAGATCACCTCGATCATGAAGCGCAACTCTTGCGGCAAGGCGCTGGACATCGCCCGCCTGGCCCGCGACATGCTGGGCGGCAACGGCATCTCCGACGAGTTCGGCGTGGCCCGCCACCTGGTGAACCTGGAAGTGGTCAACACCTACGAAGGCACCCACGACGTGCACGCCCTGATCCTGGGCCGCGCACAAACGGGCATCCAGGCGTTCTATTGATCGCCTGCCCGGCGTAGCCGAAAAAAGCCGCCCCGACGGGCGGCTTTTTCTTGTCCGGGCGCAATCGGCCATGCGCCCGATCGCCGGCCTAGGCCCTTGGCGCATTGCCGAAAGCCCGTATAGGCGCGGGCTTGTGCAAGCCGTACGCTTTGCGGCTACCCCCGACCAGGAGTCGCGCATGCGAGGCATCCCATCCCTACGCCTGATGGCGGGCATCGCCATGGCTTTCGTCGGCCATGGGGCCCTTGCCGTCACCACGCTCACCATGGCCACCGAATACCCGGCCAGCTCCATGCCCGGGCAAGGCGTGTCCACGTTTGCGGAACTGGTGCGCGCCAAGACGGCCGGCAATGTGGTCATCGACGCCAGTTTCGATGCGGCCAAGGGGATCAAGTCGGGCGACATGATCGACGCGGTCGAGGCGCGCAAGGTGGACGCGGGCGACGCGTTCGCCGGCGCGCTGGCCACGAAGTATCCCCTGTTCGGCGTGTCCTCCCTGCCCTTCCTGGCGGACTCGCTGTCCAAGGCCCGCAACCTGAACAAGGCCGCGCGTCCCGCGTACGAAAAGCTGCTGGCCGCGCATGGCCAGAAGCTGCTCTACACCACGCCCTGGCCGGCCTCGGGCATCTGGTCCAAACAGAAGATCGACAGCGTGGCCGCCCTGAAGGCCCTGAACATCCGCACCTACGACGCGACATCCCAGGACGTCATGCAGAAGGCGGGGGCTCGCGCGCAGAACATTTCGTTCGCGGACGCCATGCCCCGCATCGCCTCCGGCGAGGTGAACGCCGTGCTGTCCTCGGGCGACGGCGGGGCCGGCCGCAAGCTGTGGGAACACCTGCCCAACTTCGCCGAAATCAACTACGCGATGCCGATCTCGGTGGCCACGATGAACCTGAAGGCCTATCAGGCGCTGGATGCGCGCACTCGCAAGGCGATCGACCAGGCGGCCGCCCAGACCGAGACGGAGCAATGGAAACGCATCGACGGCCGCTTGCAGCAGAACTACGCGGCGATGCGCAAGAACGGCGTGGCAATCAACACGACCGTGCCGCTGCCGGTGCGCAAGGCGCTCAGGGACGCCGCGGCGGAATCCGTCAATGCATGGAAGACGGCGGCCGGCCCTGAAGCCGCCGCCCTGCTGAAGCAGGCGGGAAAGCGGTAGGCCCTAGTCTTCGCCCGACAGGTCGAACAAGCTGGTCGCGTCCAGTTCCAGCACGCCTTCGTCGTGCTGGTTCAAGACCGTCCAGGCCCAGGTGATGATGCCCAGGTCAGGGCGCGACGACGAGGTGCGCGCCGCTTGCACGCGCGCCTCCAGGCGCAGGGTGTCGCCCGGGCGCACCGGAGTGCGCCAGCGCACTTCGCCCAGGCCGGGCGAGCCAAAGGATTCGGAATCGTGCAGGGCGGCGTCCACCGCCATGCGCATGGCCAGCGCGCAGGTATGCCAGCCGCTGGCGATCAGTCCGCCCCAGCGCCCCTCGGCGGCGCGCTGGGGGTCGGTATGAAACCATTGGGGGTCGAACTTCCGGGCAAACTCCACGATCTCCGCTTCCGTCACGGTGACCGGGCCGGCCTTGATCACCATGCCGTCCTTGAATTCGGCGAACTTCATGTTTGGCTTTCCCCCCTGCAAACGACTTCGGCGCGCCCAGGCGCGCCGATCGTCACGCATGTGTTGTTATGGGACTCAGTACGTCTCGAAATGCAGCCGGCCTTCGCGGCGCAGCACATCGTGCAGGATAGACCAATCCTCGCCCGCCTGCACCATCACCTCGCGCAGCGCGTCCAGTACGCCGACTTCCATGCCCTTCAGGCCACAGACGTAGATGCAGGTGTTGCGGTCGGCCAGCAACTGGCGCACCTGGACTGCGCGTTCGCGGATCAGGTCCTGCACGTAGCGCTTGGGCTGGCCGGCCTCGCGCGAGAGCGCCAGGTTGATGTCGATGAAGTCGCGCGGCAGCTTCATCAAGGGGCCGAAGTACGGAAGTTCGCGTTCGGTACGAGCGCCGAAGAACAGCATGAGCTTGCCGATTTCGCCCGTGCCGATGCGCCGCCGGCTGCGTTCGGTCATGGCGCGCATGGGCGCGGAGCCGGTCCCCGTGCAGATCATGATGAGGTTGGCGCGCGGATGGTTGGGCATGAGGAAGGTATGGCCGAAGGGGCCGATCACCTGCACCGTGTCGTTCTTGGCCAGGTCGCACAGATAGTTCGAACAAACGCCATGCGCGGGTGCGCCACCGTGGTCCTGGGTGACGCGCTTCACGGTGAGCGACAGGTTGTTGTAGCCCGCGCGTTCCCCGTCGCGCGGGCTGGCCAGCGAGTACTGGCGGGCGTGATGGGGCCGCCCCAGCGCGTCCGTGCCGGGCGGCAGAATGCCGATGGACTGGCCTTCCAGCACCGGGAACGGCAGCTCGCCGAAGTCCAGCACAATGTGATGGATGTCGCTTTCGGTGTCCGCGCCCGTGACGCGATAGTTGCCCACCACCGTTGCCGTCACGGGCGTCTTGTGCGTGTACAGGTTCACGTACGGGTGCGCGGCGGACCAGGGCGGAACGGCGGCGCCGGCAGCCATGAGCGCAGCCGGCAATGCGGCGGGCGCAGCCTGGTCCGCGGCAGCGGATTCAGCCTGCGCGGGTTCCGGCGCGCCCTCCGCCGGCAAGGCCTTCTCTCGCGGCAGCTCTTCCCAGCCCAGCTGCTCCTGCACGGAATAGGCCTCGGCGCGCACCACCATCCGCCAGTTGTCGATCGAGCCCGTCGGGCACGGCGGCACACAGGCCATGCAGCCATTGCAGATGTCCGGGTCCACCACGTAGTTGCTGGAGTCGTGGGTGATCGCGTCGACGGGACAGGTTTCTTCGCAGGTGTTGCAGCGGATGCAGATCTCGGGGTCGATCAGATGCTGCTTCAGGACTTCCACGGGTAACGGGGCGTTCATCACGGTCTTCCCAATGCGCGGACGGGGCGCAGGCGCGCGCCGTCCTTTCCGCCTTTAGTTGAAACGGACGTAGTCGAAATTCACCGGCTGGCGGTTGATGCCCATGACGGGCGGCGCGATCCAGTTGGCGAACTTGCCGGGTTCCGTCACGCGTCCCATCAGCGACGCGACAAAGGCACGGTCTTCCGCCGTGGGCAGCCATTTGTGCTGGTTGGCCTGCCATTGCGATTCGGACAGGATCTCGCCTTCGGGCGACATGCGGATGCCGGCCAGCGTTCCGATCTGGCGGTTGAACGCCTTGTGGGGCACTTGCAGCCGGAACGGAATGCCGCTTTTTTCGATGACCTTGTTCCAGCGGCCGATGCCGGCCACGGAGTCGCGGATGAAATCGTCGCGCAGCACTTCGTTCAGGGCATTGAGCATCGGCACCTCGATTTCATTCAGCTTGCCGTTGTTCACGCTCAGCACGCGATACGTGTCGTTCTTGAGCTGATGATCGTCGGTGCGCTTGCTTTCTTCGTAGCGGCCCTTCAGGCCCGATCCGTAGAAGATGGCGGCGTTGGACGACTGGTCCGCGCCGAACAGGTCGATGGTGACGCTGTAGTGGAAGTTCAGGTAGCGCTGGATGGTGGGCAGGTCGATCACGCCCGCCGCGCGCACGCTTGCCGGGTCGTCGGTCTTCAGCTGGTTCATCACTTCGCAGGTGCGCTGGATGGTGCGGGAAATACCGGATTCGCCCACGAACATGTGATGCGCTTCCTCGGTCAGCATGAACTTGGTGGTGCGCGCCAGCGGATCGAAGCTGGACTCGGCCAGGGCGCAGAGCTGGAACTTGCCGTCGCGGTCGGTGAAGTAGGTGAACATGTAGAACGCGAGCCAGTCGGGCGTCTTCTCGTTGAAGGCCCCGAGGATGCGCGGGTTGTCCGAATCGCCGGAGCTGCGTTGCAGCAGCGCGTCGGCTTCCTCGCGCCCGTCGCGACCGAAATACCGATGCAGCAGGTAGACCATGGCCCACAAGTGGCGGCCTTCTTCCACATTGATCTGGAACAGGTTGCGCAGGTCGTACTGCGACGGCGCGGTCAGGCCCAGATGGCGCTGCTGCTCGATCGACGCGGGTTCGGTGTCGCCCTGCGTGACGATGATGCGGCGCAGGTTGGCACGGTGCTCGCCGGGCACGTCCTGCCACACGTCGCGGCCCATGTTTTCGCCGAAGTGGATCTTGCGCTGGCCGTCCTGGGGCGCAAGGAATATGCCCCAGCGGTAGTCGGGCATCCTGACGTGGTTGAAATGCGCCCAGCCGTCCGGCTCCACGCTGACCGCCGTGCGCAGATACACGTCAAAGCCGTGCGAGCCGTCCGGCCCCATGTCCTGCCACCACTGCAGATAGTTGGGCTGCCAATGCTCCAGCGCGCGCTGCAAGGTGCGGTCGCCGGACAGGTTGACGTTATTGGGGATCTTGTCGGTGTAGTTGATGCCTGACATTGTCTCTGCTCCAGTTCCTGGGATGGGGCCGCTTGCGGCGCGGCGCGTAGTCGTGGGGCCTGCGGGAAGGGGCGCCCTGCACCCGCCCGCCGCGGCCTTGATCTGTGGAAGGCTGGCCGGTCAGACCCGGTTCCAGTCGAACGTCGCCTGCTCGCCCTTGCCGTACAGCTTGAGCGCGCCCTTGTCGCCCGCCGCGTTGGGGCGGTTGAAAATCCAGTTCTGCCAGGCGGTCAGGCGGCCAAAGATGCGGGTTTCCATGGTTTCCTGGCCGCCGAAGCGCAGATTGGCCTCCAGGCCGGTCAGCGCGTCCGGCGACAGCGCCCGGCGCTCTTCCAGCACCATCCGCACCTCGTCGTCCCAATCAATGCTGTCGGGCGCGTAGGTGACCAGCCCCAGTTCCAGGGCGTCGGCGGCGGACAGGCGCTGGTCGGCCCGCGCACGCACTGCTTCCAGCGGCTGGGCCTCTTCATAGAAGCGGCGCTGCAAACGGCTTTGGCCGTTGACCATCGGGTAGGCGCCGAAATTGCGCTCGCCGACCACGATCCGCGCCGGCGCGGCGTCGTCCTCGTTGTCCAGCATGTAGCTGCGGTCGGCCGCCAGCGCCAGTTCCAGCAAGGTGCCGACGAAGCATGAGCCCGGCTCGATCAGCGCGAACAGGCTGCGCGACGTGACATCCAGGCGCGCCAGCGTGCGGCGGAGCATGCCGGCGGTCTCGCGCACAAACCAGTGGTCCGCATGCCGCTGCAACGCGGCATCCGCCGCCAGCACGGCCTGCGGATCGCCCTCGGTCTTCAGGATCCAGGTGCCGATGTCGAGTTCGTTGGTGCGCATGGACAGGATGGCGTCGTCCAGCTCGCGCGCCATCTGCAACGGCCACCAGGCGGCGCCCGCGGCCAGGATGTCGTTCAATTCCGACTCGACCGGCGCCTGTGGCGCGCGCACGGTCCAGGTGGCCTGGCGCTTTTCGCGGTCGAGCTGGATATCCACGTATCGGTAGGACAGGCTGCTGGCCGTTTCCGTGCGCGTCACGGGCGTCAGGGCAACCCCCTGTTCGCCCGCGGGGCGGTCGCTGTCCTGGGCCAGCGCCAGCGCGCGCTCGCGCACCGCGGCCTCGAACCGGGCGGGCTTGACCACGTCGTCGACCAGCCGCCAGTCCTTGGCCCGCTGGCCGCGCACGCCCTCGACCAGCGTGCAGAAGATGTCGGCGTGGTCGTGGCGCACGCGGCGCTTGTCCGTCACGCGGGTCAGGCCGCCCGTGCCGGGCAGCACGCCCAGCAAGGGGACTTCGGGCAAGGCCACGGCCGAGGACCGGTCGTCGATCAGCATGATCTCGTCGCAGGCCAGCGCCAGTTCGTAGCCGCCGCCCGCGCAGGCGCCGTTCAATGCGGCGATGAACTTCAGCCCGCCATGGCGGCTGGAGTCTTCGATGCCATTGCGCGTTTCATTGGTGAACTTGCAGAAGTTCACCTTCCAGGCATGGGTGGACAGCCCCAGCATGAAGATATTGGCGCCGGAACAGAAGATGCGGTCCTTCATGCTGGTGACGACCACGCTGCGCACTTCCGGGTGTTCAAAGCGGATGCGCTGCAGGGCGTCGTGCAGTTCGATGTCCACGCCCAGGTCGTAGGAATTCAGCTTCAGCTTGTAGCCGGGACGCAAGCCGCCGTCTTCGGCCACATCCATGGCCAGCGTGGCGACCGGACCGTCGAATGTCAGGCGCCAGTGGCGGTACTGGGTGGGCTCGGTCCGGAAATCAACCCGGCTGGTGCTGCTGCTCATAGTGTGTCTCCTCGTACGCCCTGCCATGACAGGAAAAATACTGCACTACATGAATTATTGTGCAGATTAATGCAGGAGAAATAGACCGTCAAGCAAGATATGCACAAAAGTGCAGATCACACCCCTTACGGGCGCGCACGGAAAAAAAGCCGCCCCGAGGGGCGGCCTGGCACGAGCAGTGGAGCAGCCTACAGGGGCAGGCCGCAAGCCTTGCGCACCTGCGTGCGCAGGCCGGCGAAGCTCTCGGAGACTTCCAGGTTGCTGGTGACCCAGGTGAGGTCGGCCTTGGCGTAGAAAGCCTCGCGCCCGGCAAGAATGCGCTTCAGGTCGGCCATGGCTTCGTTGTTGCCCGACATGGGCCGGAAGTCCCCCTGCGCCATGACGCGCCCCATATGCTCTTCCGGCGTGGCACGCAGCCATACCGTGTAGCAGTGGGTCAGCAGCAGGTTCAGGGTGGCCGGTTCCGACACCAGCCCGCCGGGCGTGGCCAGCACCATTTCCGGATAGATCTGCACGGCCTCTTCCAGCGCCCGCCGCTCATAGCGGCGATAGGCATTGGGCCCGTAGAGGTTATGGATCTCCAGGATGCCGCAGCCCGCCACGCGTTCGATCTCGCGGTTCAGCTCGA